>JBMYWR010000101.1:0-12107 GCA_049607625.1 Colwellia sp. | reverse complement strand
GGCATTACTAACATTTGTTAGCCCTTTTTATTTCGTTATTATTTGACGGTGATATTTCTTATAAAATACTTTCTAAAGTTAACTCCATCATGTCTTTGAAAGTGGTTTCGCGCTCAGCAGAAGTTGTCTGCTCACCCGTTTTAATATGATCGCTTACGGTTAAAACAGTAAGTGCATTTTTACCGTATTCAGCAGCAACACCATATAAGCCAGCGGCTTCCATTTCTACGGCTAAAATCCCAAGTTCTTCCATTGTTTTAAACAATTCTGGTTGCGGTGTATAAAATAAATCTGCCGTAAAAATATTACCAACATGTACTGGTATGTTTATTTTGTCAGCTGTATCAACGACTTTTTTCAATAGTGAAAAGTCAGCACAAGCTGCAAAATCTAAATTTTTAAATCTCATTCTGTTGACGTTTGAGTCAGTACTTGCCGCCATACCAATAACAATATCACGTACTTTGATATCATCTCTTACGGCGCCACAAGAGCCAATACGAATGATATTTTCTACACCGTAATCCTTATAAAGCTCGGTGGCATAAATTGACACACTTGGCACGCCCATGCCAGAGCCCATAACAGATATAGCTTTACCTTTGTAAGTGCCAGTATAGCCAAACATGTTTCGTACGCTGGTTACACATTTAGCATCATCTAAAAAATTTTCAGCAATATATTTTGCTCTAAGCGGGTCGCCTGGCATTAGAACTGTTTTGGCGAAATCGCCTTGTTGTGCTTCAATATGTGGGGTTGGCATAATAGTTAACCTTCTCTTGTTAATTTAGTAAGTTTCAAGCCAGAACTGATGAGATCAAACTGCTATCAAGGGTAATTTACTGCTAAATAATGATTTATTGTAAAACAATAAGGGTAGTCGAATTTTGTTACTTTACTTTGTTTTTCACATAGAGGTATCGAAAATGAGCATAAATCTGGCTTTATTGGTTACTTTTAAGCGCTAATAAATCTTGCTTCTCTTGGTCGGTTAAAAAGCTCATATCAACCGCATTACGCTGTAATTTTGCTATTTGCTCTTGCGAGAGTCTCAATACATTTTTTGCCAGCTGGTATTCATGAGTTAATTCAATATTCTCTACAGCTGGGTCGTCTGTGTTTAAACAAACAGTAAGACCACGTGCTAAAAAAGTTTTAACAGGGTGGTCTTTAAGGCTCTCTAAAGTACCGGTTTGAATGTTCGAAGTTAAGCAAGATTCAATGCTAATGTTTTTTTTCAGCATGTAATCGAGTAATTTGATATCTTGAGCACAGCTAACACCATGTCCGATACGTGTTGCTCCAAGTTTATCTATAGCGTGCCATACACTTTCTGGCCCTGCCGCTTCACCAGCATGAACGGTAACATTAAGACCTGCATCACGAACTTGTTTAAAGTGACTTTCAAATAAGTGGCCAGGGAAGTTATATTCATCTCCAGCTAAATCAATTCCTACTAGGCTGTCCTTACTAGTAAGTAAGGCGCCTAGCTCTTGTTGGCATTTATCGACGCCAAAAGTTCGGCTCAAAATACCAATTAAATTGACTTTGGTTGCGAACTTATTGCGACCTAGATTAATACCCTCTATTAGCGCTTCAACAACGCCTTCAACAGGTAGTTTGTTATTCATGGCCATGTAATAAGGTGAAAAACGTAACTCTGCATAATCAATATTCGCATTGGCAGCGTCTTCAACATTTTCATAAGCTATACGAACCACATCATCGAGTGATGAAATAACTTTAACTCCCCAGTCTAGCTTTGCTAAAAAGGCGAGTAAATCAGGCTCATTATTGGTGATTTGTATATGTGGAATAAACTGTTCAAAGGTAGTTTCAGGGAGCGCAATATTGTTTTTTTCTGCAAGTTGCCAAATGGTTTTTGGGCGTATATTTCCATCTAAATGACGATGTAAATCTATTAAAGGTAGCTGCGTGTTATACAAAATACTTCTCCTGTGCCTTTATTTGTCTGCCCATTATGTTTCTTAAAATGATAATGTCACTGAAATAGGGCAGTGATCACTTAATGTTTGAGAAAGCTTTCTCGTGTATTCAGGGGTAAAAACTAATTGGCTAAACGAATTTTTTTGGTATAGCTTTTTAGCGCTTGGGTTAAAAATAATGTGATCAATATAATCTTTATAATAGCCACCCCAGCACTTTGAATTTACCGTTGTAGTTGGTGTCCAAAGAGACTCATTACCTTCATCGTCTAATGCTTGCCATAAACCTTCATTTTCTGAATATTTTGCTTCAATATCTTTCGCAAAACGTCTGTTAAAGTCGCCAACGATTAAAAAAGGAATATCTCTTCTTGCTTGTTCATCAACCCACTCTTCTAATGGTGTGACTTGTTTGCTTAATGTAGAGCAAGCGTGTTTTCTTTTTTGCTCTCGCTCATTTGTGGCAGGCATTGCAGCAACACTCTTTTTATCAAGGGGTGCTTCAAAACAGCCAGACTTTAAATGCACGGCGAGTAACTTAAGTATGGCGCCATTTCTAGATATGGTGATATCCATTCCGTGTCGAACTCTACCTACATCTAAGGCTTTATACTCGATCGCTTCAACTTCGAGCTTCGCAGATTTTTTTATTGCAACTCCGACGCGTTGTACCCAATCTTTGGTAGAAAAATAATAATCATAATCATCACCAAAAACTTTACGAGCCCACTGTTCACTTTCAACTTCTTGAAGAGAGATAACATCGGCGTTAAGCGTTTTTGCATAACTCGCCAGTTGCTCATAATCATCATTTGTACGCTTATTGTATTCATGGGAACTAAGCCAAGCTATGTTCCACGAAGAAACCTTTAAATCTTGAGCAACACTTATGTTAGATATAAGCAAGCTAAGCAGTATTGTTAAAAAATACATAGTGCTTGATTTCATTGTTATTTCTCTTGTTTATGTGTTAAAAAATAGTGCATGGTAATTATCTTAACCTAAAATATATAAGATTAAATCTCACTGATAAAACCTATATAACTAAATTATTTGTTAACCATACGGTCAAGAATTGCTGTAGGATGCAACATTACCTACTTTGAGTATAAGAAACAACTCTTCAGAACAAAAATTTATTGTAAGGTAAAAATATTATCATGTTGTAGCACAAGAGTTTAGCAAGCAATTCTATAATAGGTGTTTGCAATGTGTACAATTCATTAGTATTAAAGATAGTTATATACTCATATCGAGTTTATTAATTGAACTGATATAACAAAAGGATATTTATGAACTTCATCTCAAAAAGTCTGCTTTTTATTTTTATTTCAATATCATCAGTGGCTACTGCAAATGGTGACAGCCACATTACTTTAAAAGGCCAATGGATAACTGAGCCAGACGGTAATGCAATGTTAGACCCTCAAACATCCGGTTTAAAAGCATGGCGAGGTAAATTTATATCACTGTCAGATGCAAGTGCCGATAAGTCCCAGCAAAAGCAGATACACATAATAGATGGTTCAACAGGTGTTCTCAGCAAAACATCTCTTCCTATAAGGTTATCTGACAAGGTTGCAAAAGGCTGTTTCGCTGGTTATCTGGATGATACTCCAGACTTAGAAGGATTAGCGGTTGATAAAAAAGACGATAAGGTTTTTTATGTTGTAACGGAAGATGCGCGTATTGGTGGAAATTTATCTGAAAACTGTCAAAAACGCTTCAAAAACACAGGCTCTACTGACTACCCAACATTACTGCTAAGGCTTGCTCTGCAATCGGATAATACCGTGTTAACAACCCATGTAAGACCGATTCAATTTCATCCAAGTTTTGAGGTTGGCAATTTCTCAAATGATGGTATTGAGGGCTTAGCGACTGGCAAAGATGACATTTTGTATTTAGCGCTAGAGAAAGACAGCCATAAAAAAGCACGCATATTCTCAATTAAAATGACAAAAGGTTTTTGGCAATCGGATGATTTTATACCTGTTGAAGACCCCGGTTTTTCTACGCCCTCGTTTACTCAAGGTAATCACCCTATTAATGGACTTGACTATTTGACGATAGATAACCATCCAGGATATTTAGTTGCAGCAGCTAGAAATGATGATCAACTATGGATTATCGATATAGCTAAAACGAAATCTACAAAAGTTGTCTCACTTAAGTTTTTAGCGCCGACTGGAGTAAAAGATGGTAGTTGTAATGCTTGGGATGATTTAAACAATACATCTTTGGAAGGAGTGGCTGTTGACGGAAATTTGATATGGCTTGTTAACGATCCCTGGAAAAAACACTACAAAGCTAATATTTTGTGTGAATCTAATGCTGATAAATTTAAAAGCTACTCACCGCTTATTTTTTCATTACCTATAGATACTAATTGGATTAATTAATTTATTAAAAGGTTTACCCGCTTGGATAAACCTTTTTAATTTTGGCTGTCAAAATAAAGCGTTTTTAAAATATGCCTGTCCAGGCAAGTTCATTCAAAATGTGCCTGTCTTAGATTTGACCTTCCATCAAACTCTATTTGAAATTATGCCTGTCCAAATAAAGCGTTTTTAAAATATGCCTGTCCAGGCAAGTTCATTCAAAATGTGCCTGTCTTAGGTTTTGACCTTCCATCAAACTCTATACGAAATTATGCCTGTCCAAATAAAACGTTTTTAAAATATGCCTGTCCAAATAAAACGTTTTTAAAATATGCCTGTCCAAGCAAGTTGATTTAAAATGTGCCTGTCCAAATAAAACGCTTTCAAAATATGCCTGTCCACATAAAGCGCTTTTAAAATAAGGCTGTATTGGGGGAATTTGTATTGAATAAACTAAGGTAAAGGCTGGCCATTTCTTGCTTCTAAAAGCCTATACCAATCTTCGTGTTGATAATCGATAGTGAATGCCACTTTAGCTTCTTTTATGCGGTTAGGGGTTGTAGAGCCAATAATAGGGTGAATATTAGCAGGGTGCTTTAATAGCCAGGCTAGAATGAGTTGCCCAGGATTACAGTTGTATTTTTTTGACTGTGATGAAAGCTCAGCGTTAATGCGCATGGTATCTTGCTTGGTAAATGTATTGCCCCATGCTTCGTAAACCACGCCACCTAAAGGACACCATGCAATAGGTGTTATCTTATTCTGTTGGCATTGATCTAACGTGCCATCTATAAAGCTTTGCGTATTATGAATATTGATTTCAATTTGGTTAACAAGCAAAGGTTCATTTAAAGCCGCTTGTAATAAAGATACTTGAGAAGGACTAAAATTACTGACTCCAAAATGTTTTACTTTGCCAGCTGCTTTTAGCTTTAAAAAGGTTTCAGCTACCTCTTCAGCATTAAAAAGGTAATCAGGTCTGTGCAATAAAAATAAATCTAAGTACTCTGTGTTTAATCGCTTGAGTGACCCTTCAACGCTCGTTGTGAGGTATTTATCGGAAAAGTCATAACGTTGTGGGTTTGCTCTAATACCTGCTTTTGAGGTGACAATAATGTTATCTCTAAGGTTTGGAGTTGTTTTAAGAAGCTCCCCAAATAGACTTTCACATTCACCTTTACCGTATATATCAGCATGATCAAAATGGTTATAGCCCTCTTCAATTGCCGCATTCAGTGCAAGTTTTCCTTTAGCTCTATCTGCGGAAGTATTATCTCCAGCAATGCGCATACAGCCATAAATTAGCCGTGAAGAGTTCATTCCTGATACGTTTAAATGGTCTTCTTTCATGTAAATACTCATATTAAAAAGTGGGTAGCCAAGGTTTGAAAATTAAGGTTATATTAGCTGTGATGATCATCTTATCACAATAGCATGATATTAAATTTACGAAAAAAAAAGCAACAACCCGTTTTCACAGGGTGTTGCTTTTATTAGATTTTTTACTTTTATAAAGTGTAGTTTACACCGAAGTAAATTGTACGACCGAAGTATTGAATCGTACCGGTTCTTGCTGTGTCGCCAAAGTAAGAGATATTTGGTTCATCTGTAATATTATCAGCTGAAATAACCGCTTGTAGGTTTTCAGTGAAGTTATATGACATTTGAGCCGAGAATATTAACTCTTCTTGGAAATAAGCAGACTGATCACTACCAATTGCAATTTGTCTACCTAAGTAGTCAGAACGGTATCGACCGCTAAAGCGAGCTGAGAATTTATCATCCCAATCGTAGAATACCGTACCACTGAAAACACGTGGAGATAAACCTTCAATTGGCCCTAGAGCACCGTCTTCGCCTGGTACAGATGATGGTTGTTCAATTTCACTTTCTGTATAAGAGAAGTTTAAGTTAGCGCCTAAGCCTGCTAAATAGCTTGGTAAAAAGCTAAATGTTTGGGTATAACCAATTTCAACACCACGCATATAACCTGCATCAGCATTGTTTTCAGCATGCTTGTATGTACCATTTTCCCAAAGTAATTCTTCACCATTATCATCAAGAATTTTATCAGCAGGGATGGTAGGTAATGCAATACCGTTAGCTTCATAGTCGTAGTTCTTTTCTTCAACAGAGCCGACAAGGTTTTCAATGTCTTTGTACCATAATGCTACAACAAATGCGCCTTCGGTTTCAGTGAAGTAATGCTCGAAAGAAACATCAATTTGGTCAGCATAGAAAGGACGTAATGAAGGGCTAGTTGAGCTATCTAAGCCAATATAGTTACGGCCGTCGCCATCTCTGTTTTCATCAAAACTGAAATTACCACTGTTTGCCATCGTTGGCATTTCAGGGCGAGACATTACTTTTGCATAAGCAATACGTAATTGGTCGTTATCAGTTACTTGGAAGTTTAAGTTGAAAGAAGGTAATACATCGCTATAAGACGAAGTCACTTTTTCCATATTCCAGTCGCTATTTGTTTCACCGGCATCATCAACAATCGCTTGGCCATTACCAGCACCAACGTTCACTAAACCAGTACTGCTTTGTGTGCTGTCTACATAGCGAACACCTACGTTACCTGTTAACGGTAAGCCAAACAGTTCTGTATCAATGTTTAATTGTAAGTAAGCAGCAAGAACATCTTCTTCTACTAAGTTACTTTGTGTCATTGTCCAGCTATGTTCCCATGTACGAATCGGTGTACGGTCAACATTTGGAATCCAAGCATTTAAGATAGCATCGTTATCTATAGATAAGAAACCAGGCATGCCTGATAACTCACCACCAATATGCGCGACAGTAGAATTTGAGCTGTTTAATGGATGCGGAGCAAAACGTTGTGTTTCGATTGGGTCACCATTTGCGTCAACACCAGCATAAGTGATGTATTGACCATTTCGCATAGCACCATCGGTTGTACCGTATAAGAATCGTCCTCTACCTAGCTCATAATCACGTTGAGAAGCGCGAGCACCAAATTCAAATGAACGGAAGTGATCTGAATCAAGTTGATATTCAAAGTCAATTCTTAAAGCATCAGAGCTGTTTGACTCAATATGAGGATAAGACTCACTACTCGTTACCATCATGTGGTTGGTATCGGTAAAGTCTTGGTTAAATTCTAAGTTAGGTGGATTAAGGCCATTTAATTGATACGTTAAAATAATGTTGTCATCAATAACCGGCGTAGCAACACTTGAATCTTCAAAGTAGGCCATACGTAAAACCTGATCTTTGTAGGTTTCTTCGCCTTCTGAATGCGCTAAATCAACCGTCATCATTAAACGGTCATTAATATCCCATTCCGCTTGAAAACCAAAAGCAGATGAAGTACTTTCTGTGGTGTTATCATCGGCTTGGGTTTGTACGTTCATGTACTGTGCTGAACCTTTATAAGGTGGAGCAAGTGCAGTTCCGTCTCTGTCTCTATAAACCGTGCCACCAACAAGAGCATCGCCAACCATCAATGGGTTGTCTAACTCTAATGTTGAACCAGCTAAGCCAATGTTATTAAGACCATTTACTCTTAAACCACGGTCCCATTTAGCTGAATCAAAAATGGAGTGGAAGCCGTCAAGTTTAAAACGAAGGCTATCCGTAGGCTCCCAATCAAGCGCTAATACAAAAGCATTACGCTCATCTTCGCCACCACGTTCGTTAATCTCGAAACCAGAAGAAGCTAACATTCTTTTTGGTGCGCCATCTAATGGGCCACCAAAATCTCTAGACCAAGAGTTATCCTGTACGATTTTACCATCGTCATCTAATACTTGGTCGTAACTGTCAAATTGATAATTTACAAAACGACTAGATACGGTAGGTTGAAACATATTTGCCCAACCAGCAGAGAAACCTACGGTGTCTTCTAAAAACTTACCTTGATAAGATAAAGTAAAGCGACGACCTAAATCGTCAGAGTCGTTATTGTCTGCAGCCGCTTCGTTGTAGTTTCCGTGTAATGAGACACGTACTTTATGATCTTCTTCATTATCTAAAGCATTGGCTGTTTCTAAGTTAATCGTTGCAGCAATACCACCTTCAATAAGAGAGGCTTTTTGTGATTTGTATACTTGTGCTTGAGAAATAAGCTCTGATGGGAACTGATCAAATTGAACAGAGCGACCACCACTTGTTGATACCATCTCACGACCATTCAATGTTGAAAAAACATAGCCACCAGATAAACCACGAACGTTTAGTTCGCTTGACTGGCCATCAACACGTATAGAAGTAACACCCGGAAGTCGGGTTAAAGAGTCGGCGATAGACACATCAGGTAATCCACCAATATCGTCTGCTGAAATAGCATCTACAACGGTATCTGAAAAACGTTTTGTGTTTAATGATTTTATAACGCTGCCTTTAAAGCCTCTTACTTCGATAACTTCAACGGCATCTTCATCATTTTGTTGTGTTTCTACAGTTGCTTCTTCAGCATCTGCAGCGATAACCATGCTAGGTAGGGTAGCTAATTGTATCCCTCCAAGCATTAACGCTATTGAAAGCGCACTGGGCTTAAATGTTTTCATGTGTATTCCTTAAGACAAATAGTTATATGCAAATGTTTAGTGTTGTTGTAGTTAACATTGCACTTTGTTATCTAATTTTTTAACTTGTTATATTTTCGGAATATAATTTATATACACTATTGTTTTTATTGGTTTTTATTTTGATTCTATTTTCGCAGCAATTACATTTTAAAACAAAGGTGTTAAAAAACAAGCGATAGTTGTATGCATACGTATTCATACTTAAAGTCAGCCAATTAAATGGTTTGGAAGCTATACAGCCAAGCTTAAGTTGTGTAGTTTTGGACATGCTACTGATAAAAGAACTTTCGGAATAATAAAAGTAGCATGTTGTGTCATGACTTAAGCAGCGAAGTCGATACCTTTATAACAAACGAATGTTAATACATCTTCGTTATAATGGTTCATAACAAAGTTACACCTTATATACGCATAAACTAAAAACATATAAGTAACGGAGTTATATACTCATGAAATTTAGATTAAATCCACTTATGCTTGGTACTGCATTTGCAACACTAGCAACGCTTGGTGGCTGTGGCAGCGACCCAGAACAACCAGAAATTGTAGATGTATTCGAAGAAGTAGGTCTATGGTGTAAAAGCCCTGATATTGTACAGATATCAAGTGCAGACTTTTACCCTATTTCAGCCCAAGAACAAGCAGACCTTGATGCAGCGAAGGCTGTTGCTAAAGCTGAAGCTGAAGCTGAAGCTGATGCCGGAGCAGGTTGGGATGAAGCTGCTTGGGAAGCCGATTTTAAATATGAACAACTAGACCTATACGCTATTTTAGGCTTAACGAGTGAAGAAATAGAGCGTCAAGCAATAGCAAAAGAAGAAGCAAGGGCTTTCCAAATAGAACAAGGTCAGGACGTTATTCGTGGCGATGATTTTGATACTTGGTTCGACGCTTGGTTCGCTAACGTTCCACCAGCGAGCTATTTAGGACCATCACAGCGTTTAAATAGAGCAGCTAACGCTTCTACACCAGAGATGGATGGCGAAGAAATCTGTTATACACCACCGCTGTCTTGTCCAAACTATAAAGCGATAGATGAGTCGGGTAACTACGACTGTATTATTCCTCCTCAAAACCCTATTGATGGTGCTCCACCAGCTGAATATGTTGCTGGCGCTGGCGAAGCTGTTGCTTATTATAAAAACGCAAACCATGTTTCAGGCGAAGATAACTCAGCACTTTATGAAAACATGGTAATCCATACATGGAACAATGACGACTGTACAGCTTATGCCGATGACAGTGTTTCTAGTGGTTGGGGAATCAGTGGAGCAGAACTAGCTGGCATTGATGATAACTACGGTGCTTACTGGATTGTAAACCTTGTAGATGAACCAAGTAATTGTGCAAATATCATTTTTAATGACGTAGTAGATGGTAAAAAAATATCAGATAATGATTTAACAATGCCTTTGGGTACTGCAAGTGACGTAACCCTACATAATGTTGATAAAAATTCATATACTGATGATGGTTTTGCACCGAATAACTTAGATGGTTTATTGATTATTAACCAACATCCATACTTTGGCGCTGAAGCTTCTTCTGGTGTTAAATCTTGTGGTTGGGGATTAGAACCTGATGCTTCTGGCGAAAAATGTTTAGGTGAAGCTTTAACAGGTGAGTTAGCATGTCCTGCTGGCAGTCTTGCTGTTGGTGTTGGCACAGAAGATATTGCTTCAAAGTGTGTTATGGAATTTGATGCGGTTAACACAGAGCTGTTCATTAAAGGTGGCTTCAATGGATGGGGCGCAACAGATGACGCTAAGTTTACCAACAACGGTGGTGGACAATATCAACTTCTATACACTTACACGACTGAAGAAGAGTGTGTGGTAGTTGCTGCAACTGATGAAGTTGAAGGTGAAGATTGTATTGATAACCATGACTTTAAAGTGGCAGATGAAGCTTGGTCTGAGCCAGCCACATTTGGTAGCATAAAAGGCGGAGATCAGTCAGGTGTTGGTAAAACTATCACCATGACAGTTGGCGCTGGTGTTGGTCAAAACATGAAAGTTGAAATGGGTAAAGATAAACTTTATCAATACCTTGTTGATGCAAGTGATGTTGCTGCGGTTACGTTAACCATTAATGAAGTACCTGTTGCTGCATTTCCTAAGTTAATGATTGGAACCCAAACCGTCGCATTCGAATACTCAGGTAACGGTATGTACTCTGCAACAGTTAATTTAGAAGCAGAAGCGAATACGTTTACTATTGCTGATGCTGATAATGGCTTTGCAATCGGTGCGATTGGTACTGATAACATCATGGCCGCAGATACAGAGAAAATGTTAGTAGACGGTGGTGGTGCATTATCATTTACTTCTGCACAAGCTGAATATTACTTTAATCTTGATTTGTCAGATGTGACAATGCCAAAACTTACAATTGTTAAAGGTGCCCCATGGGGAACTAACACGGTTTATATTCGTGGTTCAATTAATGGCTGGGGAACACCTGGCGCAGATAAAATGATCTGGGATGCTGGTTCAGAGTCTTATAGTGTTATATACGGCATTGAAGCGGGCGGCGACCATCAGTTTAAATTTGCTAGCGCAGATTGGTCTTCGGTAAACTTAGGTTTTGATCAGGTATCTTTCTCGGCTGACGCAGATGCTGTTACGGTAACAAATGCTGGTGGTAACATGGGCTTAAATGTTGCTAAATCATCTACTTACTTATTTAACGTATCGTTTGACGCTATGGGTAAAGAAGTGGTTAAAGTTTCTGAAGCGCCATTGTATATACCGGGAACAATTACGGGTACTGGTTGGGCATTTGGTGTAGAAAATCAACTTACCTTTATGCCAACAGATGCTGGTAACACAGCAGAAGCATCTCGTACTTATAGCATTGAAGTGACTTACGCCGGTGGTGCAAATGAGTTTAAAGTAGCTGACGCAGGCTGGGGTGGTACTTATGGCTACGATTTTGGTGCAGCGGATGATGTGAACCTTGTGCTTGATGAGCCGCTACCGTTAAAGAAAAGTGGTGCTAATATGAACTTTGATTTCCCGGCAGGCACTTATATTCTTACCTTTTTTGACGGTGAAAATAAAACGATGACGGTTACAGCTAAATAATATGAATTAAATAAGTTACACAATAGTAACTTAAGTAATTCAATATAAAACAGGGCCTTATTTTTATAATAAGGCCTTTTTTTTGTGCGAATATAAGAGTGTAAGGAATTATGTATACAAGTTTAAATGGCTAAGGTA
>JBMYWR010000100.1:0-12157 GCA_049607625.1 Colwellia sp. | reverse complement strand
GACCCCTTGGACCCAAACCAAGTGCGCTACCAAGCTGCGCTAATCACCGACACATGTTAAAAGTAGCCTTTAAATTCACTGCTTTCAACGGGTGCGGATATTACCGAGTTGTTTTGTGCTAGTCAATGAGTTTTTATAAAAACTTTTTTGTTCGGTTAATTTTAGTGCAATAAAGCTATTTTTTCCTCCTTTTATTTAAATTTTTGATTACTTCTACCCTCTTCTTCTTTGTTATGGCAAAATATAGCGCTTACCTAGTACTTCTATTTACATTACTAGAATTTAGTTTTTTAATCGTATTCACTTTAGTTTATCAACTTAAGGTTAAGCAGTTCATTATGACGGCATCAATGATCAACGGAAAAGAAATAGCAGCACAAGTTAGAGCAACAGTTAAAGATAAAGTTCAATTAAGAACAGCCAAAGGATTAAGAGCCCCCGGATTGGCCGTTATACTAGTTGGTTGCGACGCAGCCTCTCAAGTATATGTAGGAAGCAAGCGTAGAGCTTGCGAAGAGGTTGGCTTTGTTTCTCGTTCATTCGATTTACCAGATACCACAAATCAAGACGAACTTTGTCAGTTAATAGATACACTGAACACTGACCCTGAAATAGATGGTATTTTAGTGCAACTTCCCCTTCCTGATGGCATTGATGCAAATTCAATCATTGAAAGAATTTCTCCCAAAAAAGATGTCGATGGCTTCCACCCGTTCAATGTGGGTAAGCTTGCATTACGTCAATTAGGCCTTAGGCCTTGTACTCCGAAAGGTATAATGACCTTAATTCAGTCTACAGGCATAAAAACACATGGATTAGATGCTGTTATCGTCGGCGCTTCAAATATTGTTGGCCGCCCTATGACTTTAGAGCTGATGTTAGCTGGCTGTACAACAACAACCTGTCATCGTTTCACCAAAGATCTTGAAAGCAAAGTACGTAATGCAGACTTAGTTGTGGTAGCTGTTGGTCGTCCAGGGTTTATTCCTGGTGACTGGATTAAAGAAGGTGCTGTGGTTATTGATGTTGGCATTAACCGACTCGACAATGGTCAACTTGTGGGTGATGTTGAGTTCGATGTTGCGAAAGATAAAGCTTCGTTTATCACACCTGTACCTGGCGGCGTTGGTCCAATGACAGTTGCTAGCTTAATTGAAAATACGCTTATTGCCTGTGAAGCAACCGACAGCGAATAAACAATCTAAAAACTTACACTTATGAAAAAGCCCGCATAAAAATTATGCGGGCTTTTTCTTTTGCATGATATTAGCAGGTTAACTAAGCTTTTCGCCAAGTTGTTTTGCCTTCACTATCTTCTAAGACAATATTCATTGCATTTAATTTATCACGGGCATCATCGGCCATAGCCCAGTCTTTATTTTTTCTTGCTTGCTTACGCTGTTCAATTAAAGCTTCTATAACAACAACCTCTTCATCATTGTTTTGCCCCTGTAAGAAAGTAGCAGGATCGAGCTGTAGTAAACCAAGTAAACCACCAAGTTCTTTTAACGTACCAGCTAAGATTGCCGCTTGTTCGATATTAATACCTTTTTGCACATTTAATTCTTTAGCTAATTCAAATAAAACAGCAAGTGCTTGCGGTGTATTAAAATCATCATCCATCGCCTGACAAAACTGACCAACATAAGTTCCATCTCTGTCTAAAACAAAGCTTTGTGGAATTTCTACATCACGCAAGGCTGTGTAAATACGCTCTACTGATGAGCGAGCTTGTTCAAGGTTATCGACTGAATAATTTAGCTGACTACGATAATGCCCTGTTGTTAAGAAGAACCTTACCGTTTCTGCGTCAAATTGAGCAAGTACATCACGGATTGTGAAAAAATTACCTAATGATTTTGACATTTTCTCTTGGTCAACTTGAACCATACCTGTATGCATCCAGTAATTAACATAAGGTGTTTCAAGTGCACAACAACTTTGGGCGACTTCGTTTTCATGGTGCGGGAAAGTAAGATCTGAGCCACCGCCATGAATATCAAAATGATGACCTAATTCTTTAGCATTCATCGCAGAACATTCTATATGCCAACCTGGACGACCTTCTCCCCAAGGAGAAGACCAACTCGGTTCACCTGCTTTAGCTGACTTCCACAAAACAAAATCTAATGGATTTTTTTTATTTTTATCTACTTCAACACGAGAACCTGACTGCAATTGTTCAAGGTTTTGACCACTTAATTTACCGTACTCAGCATAGCTAGATACATCAAAAAGCACATCGCTATCTGCTAGATTGTCATTTTGGTATGGGTTATCAACAACATAGGCGTGCTCTTTCTCTACTAGCACCTTAATCATGTCAATAATTTCATCCATGTGCGTTGTTACTCGTGGCTCTAAATTTGGACGAGCCATATTAAGTGCATCAAAGTCTTCATGCATCAACGCAATGGTTCTTTCAGTTAGCTGTTCTGGGGTTTCATTGTTCTCTTTTGCACGATTAATAATTTTATCTTCGACATCGGTAATGTTACGAACATAGTTCACATCATAGCCAGAAAATCGTAAATAACGTGCGATATTATCAAAACTAATATAAGTTCTACCATGACCAATATGACATAAATCATAAACAGTACAACCACATACGTACAACCCTACTTTTCCAGCATGTATAGGTGTAAAAACCTCTTTTTTACGTGTTAGGGTGTTGTATAGATGTAACATATGAAAATTTAGCTCCAGTGATAATAATATAAAAAGTTTTACTGAAAGTGATTGTACATCAACCTTGCAATATGATCACCACAACAGATGCACTTTCTACTAACTTACGGTACAATTAGCACACTTTTTTTTATGATTTAAATGACAAATCATTCACAATTAATTTTTAGAGACATTATGATTATTTTCAAAACAAACCTTGGCGACATTAAAATTGAATTAGACTTTGATAACGCACCAGAAACAGCTAAAAACTTTCAGCAATATGTAGAAGACGGTTTTTACAACGGTACTATTTTTCATCGCGTCATTAAAGGTTTTATGGCACAAGGTGGCGGCTTTGCACCTGGTTTAGATGAAAAATCTACCCGTGCGAGTATCAAAAACGAAGCAAATAATGGCTTAAGCAATAAGCGTGGTAGCCTTGCGATGGCACGTACTCAAGAGCCACACTCAGCTTCAGCACAATTTTTTATCAACTTAACTGACAACGACTTCCTAAACTTTAGCAGTGAAACAGTGCAAGGTTGGGGCTACTGTGTATTCGGCGAAGTTGTTGAAGGTATGGACGTTGTAGATAAAATGACTTTAGTTGAAACAGGCAACATGTTCGGACACGGTGACGTTCCTAAAGAAGATATACTGATTGAATCAGCAATTGTTGAATAAACTAGGCTTAGCCTAATAATAACCTGGTAAGTAGCAATAAATGACGGAAAATCAAAAACAAAAACAAACAGTAACGTACTTTATTGCTGACTTACATTTAACGCAAAGCAGGCCTGATATCACTTCCTGCTTTTTACGTTTTTTAAAGAATGACGCTATTCAAGCCGAAAAACTTTATATATTGGGTGATTTGTTTGAGTTTTGGATTGGCGATGATGATGACAGCTCTTTTGTAAGAACGATTTCATCCGCGCTTCATACGCTAAGCAGCTCCGGCACTCAGATATACTTTATACATGGTAATCGTGACTTTCTCGTTGGTAAAGGCTTCGCTAAACGATCTGGTATGCAACTTCTTCCGGAGATTGATTTAATTGATTTATATGGTCGAGATGTAGTTATCATGCACGGTGATACGCTATGTACTAGAGATGTCGATTATCAAAAATTTAGAAAAAAATCTCGTACTTGGTGGTGGCAATTGTTCATGACCAACCTACCGCTATTTTTACGAAAAAAAATAGCGCAAAACTACCGAAATAAAAGTGCTTCGGCTACCATGCTTAAACCTCAAGAGATAATGGATGTTACACCTTCTGAAGTTGTTGATTGCTTAACTAGTTATCACTGCCAGTTATTAATTCACGGCCATACTCACAAGCCATTTATTCATGATTTAGTTGCTAATGGTGAAAAAGCACAGCGTATTGTTTTGGGCGACTGGTATGATCAAGGGGCCTGGTTAAAAGTAACCCCAGAAAAAATTGAGCTGCTAAACCAGCAATTTACTAAGTAATTTATCAGTAATATATATTATTGAAAATAGAACGGACCGTTTATGGAAACCATAGATACAATTTCTCAACTTTTAAAATCATCTCAGTCTCAATATCGAGTTTTTGATATGGGGCGCATGGTTACAAAAATATCAAAAGAAGATTTTGAAAAAATAGAAAACAACCAACTCCCTTATCCTTTTCCATCACAAGGGCATGCTTTATTGGCTATCTCTTTTTGGCAAACTTCAGGTCAACAACCTTATTTATGGTTACTTAAGTTACCTTTAGATGAGCAAGGTCTATTAAACCAAGGCGCTAGAAATCATTTTATAGCCATTATAGTAGAAGCTTTAGGCAAAGATCTTACGCAAAACCCTACCGAGCATCAGGAGTCTCTCTTAAAAAGTAACCCTTATCTATTTACGCCTGCTCAATATAAGTTGGCCTCTTTAAACAGCAAATTAAAGCACTCTTTGAAAAATAGCTTTTCTAGTGCATCAACCAAAGAAAGCGATCATCTAGCTCCTTTTATCACCTATTTGCAAAGTGAAAAACTTAACACACAATGGCAGCACATTGGCGTGCAGGGAATTTGTGATTTTGTGACATTAATATCTCAAGATAGCGATGATAAGAATGCTAGCGGTTACAGCCACCTTTTAGTCAATTCTCTCGATAGCTTACCAGAGGAAGTTCTCTCCCCTTTATGTAGTGCATTAGAAAATGAGAAACTTTCATCAGAATTAATAAAAGCGCTGCTCGACAAGCTAATTTACAAAATAAACAATGAGCCTAACGATCCAATAAATGCTCAATTACTTCGTAGTTTAGCCTCCAGTGCAGAACATATTTATGTAAAAGAGTTTATTGAGTCGCTTCTTCAGAGTAAACAAATCTCTCAAGATCTTCTTATCGTTATTTCAGGTAGGTGCTGGGTAACTTTATCCTCGGTCCCACTCGTGTTAACTTATTTTGAGCAACTTGTTAAACATAAAGACAGTACTTTATTTAATAGTATTTTCAGAGATGTCGTTGCTATACCTAAAATGAGAACTTTAGTGCTAAAAGCAATAAGAGAACCTGAGCGCAGTGAGGCTTTGTCTTTAAGCATTGGCCAGCTTTTTTCTTCATAGACTCTTTATAGGTTGTTAAATTAGGAATTTCGTTATGGAAAATATTTATTATTTATTATTTTTTTGTTTAATATGCTGGTACTTTATCTACTTAAGAAAGTTATCGGAAGTTGGCAGAAAAAGGGCTCAGGCTTATTGTAAACAAAACAATTTACAATATATTGCTGTTGCACGACGCTCAAGTAAGCTTACATTTACTAAAGAAGATGGCCTTGCATGGTTAAGCATCTTTGATTTCGAGTTTAGCGGAGATGGCCAGTCTAACAACCATGGTGTTTTATTCTTAAAAGGTTTGCAACTCAAAGATGTTGTCTTACCTCCTTATAGAGTTGATAACGAAAATACGATACATTAAAAATATTAAATTATTATAATAAAAAGCTTAGCAGAATTAGTTAAGCTCAGGAGTAGTTGTGCAGTTGTTTAAATCATTATTTTGTTTAAAAGGGCTTGATACCCGATCTCGCTTTTTTGCTATTTGTGCTAGTTCTTTTTTACTTTTTATACTGTTTAGTAAAGCATTATCGCAAAGTACAATACTCCCTCTTCTTATTACAATTACTCTAACAAGCCTTATTGCTTTAACAACGCAAAGACGATTAAGAGACAGTGCTTTAAACAGTAACTGGATTTTAGCGCCAACAATAAGTTTCTTTATTGTTGCTTTAGTTATCATTTTTTCAAAGCACAGCAGTAGTTATTGGTTATTGCTCATCCCTGTTTTATGTTTAGCTATTTTATTGACTTACCCAAGTAAAGCAGGAAAAAACTCAAGACGAATACAATATATTCTAGGCTATTACGGACCGGTTGATCTTACTGAATATCAAAAGCAAATACCTAATCATAAAGCTAGACGAAGAATCGAACCGAGTTTACAGCAAGATTTCGAACCTTTTTATGATGGAGATAGCATCTTACCTCAAGCAAATAATGAAGAGTTAGACATTGAATTACCAGCGGATGAATTTCAAAGCGATGCTTTTCAAGAGCAAACAGTTAATGCCTCTCGCCACACAAGTTCCCAAGCAACTTCACAAGTTGATATCGGAGAAATAATTCGTTTAAAGCTTTTAAAAGGAAAGAATGCTAAGAAGACTATTTATGCTGGTATAGCCCTTGCTTTTGCTGCATTCGCTTTTTCTTTTATTATTTCTAGCTTTAATGAAGAAAGTACACCTGAAATAGCCTCAGATAAAGTTTCTGCAGAAGAAAAACAAATCAGTGCTATATCGGTAGAAAGACTATTTCCATTAGAAATGCCTGACGCATTTACGCTTTACTTATCGCCTTATAAAGGTTTATTTATTTCGTGGCAAGCTGATGAGGTAAGTAATGGCATGCTTTGGTCACAAGTAGATATACAAGGTGATAAAAGTTGCAATAACATAACCTTTTCACCAAGAAAAAGTAATAAACAAAATACTTTTAGAACGATGGATGTAATGGTTGAAGATACAACAAATTATTACGCAAGCTTTTCACCGCTTGATACTAAAGAGCTAATTCAGTCCCTTGCTTTTAGAGGAAAGTTCTCTTTATGTGGGTATAGCTTTTCTTTAAAGGGAAGCCAATCTGCACTTGGAAAGAACAAGCATTATGCCGAGTGGGTTGATTATTAAGCGAGTTATATATACTGAAATAACTTAAAAAAAAGGTGCATTTCTTTTAACAAAGATGCACCTTTTTATTTAACGCTAAGTCAGCTTATTTATCTATTCATTTATTAAAAGCTGCTACTTTTTCTTATCGCTACCCCATATTTGCTCTGGGGTTAGTTTTAATACCTTGCGTTTATTATCCCCTTTACCCGGTTCTTGCTCACTGCGATTTGGATTAACATATACCTTACTGGCATTTGGCCTAGCTCCCTCAACATAGGGTTCTTTGGTCTTTTTATTAAAGCTTCTGGCTTTAATTTGCCCCTTAGTTAAATTCTTATTAGGGTCATCAAAGTCATTTTCTACAGCAGGTGTTTTGTCTATTTTTTTGGTTCGAGCCACATGAAATTTTTCATCTATTGATTGAATAAAGTTTCGTAATATTTGATCTTTACAAACTTTATAGTGCTTATGATCAGGCTTTCTTGAAAAAGCACTTAACTCTGGCTTCGTTAAGCGAAAGCCAACAGCCGATAGCATATTAATAATATCGTCAGATTGTAAATTTAAAGCTATTTTAAGTTTAGTTAAAATAGCATTGTTAGTAAGTCTTTTCTCAGGTTTTGGTGATGGACCATCCTTTTTACCGCGCTTATCTGTGATAAGGCCGTTTAAAAAAGTTGCTAACGTTTCATCGTTACATGTAACAAAGTCAGGATCATCCTCTTTTTTCAACCATTGGCTGATCTGCTCTCGGCTTACTTCCTTATCAGCAAGTGCAAAAAGGGCTACCATTTTTTTGTCGTTAAAATTAAAGGTGTAACGTATGCGTTTTAAAACATCATTTGAATTCAAGGTCTGGCCTACCAATGTAGTATTTAGGGTCAATTAATTTGTAATTTTAACAGACATTAGCAAACTACCCAAATTTGATTAGCTCAAATGTGCTTTGTATGATTTAATATCTTATACTTAACAAGTGTCACCTCATCAACTTAATTGATTATCTACAAGAAAGAATATTATGATTAAAGTAAATACGTTCGTGTTATTAGGCACCTGCGCAGTATTAGTGGGTTGTACTAATCAAAATGCTATTACCCAGCAAAACGTAAAACCTGTAACTAATGCTTGTCAAAAAATAGACTTGTTAATTAAGGCATCTCATAATGATTTTGATGGCATGAAACTGTCAGAAGTGAAATCTAAGTCAACTCGCATTTGGAAGGCAAAGTATGATTTAGTCGGCGATAATTGCCAAATTTGGACTCTTGGGTCAAATGAACTCACTTATTCATGTCGTCTAGATACTGATAATGAGACGCTTGCTCAGCAGTACTATAGCAATGCAAAAAAGACGACTAGCCATTGCCTTGATCAAAGTTGGAAAATGGTTGAAGAAGATAGAGTTCATGATGAGGGTAAAAAAGCGATTTTTACTAAAGAGTCTGAGTCTACAAATGTATCGACACATATCGTTCCAAGTAGAGCAGCATTTAAGGATATGTGGACGGTATATTACTATATAGGGGCTTCTAAATAGACCTTAAGTTGATTAGAGACTAGAAGTTAGATACTACAGACTGAAGAATCGCTGTCATTCCAGAGAGAAACTCACATAACTATGTGAAATTTTATAACTGATAATCTCTTCAAAATAAACTCTTATTACAAATACAAAGGCCTCTGAAATAACAATGTTAATTCAGAGGCCTTTTGTTTAGCGCATTATAGCTTTAGTAAAATATGTAATATTTACTTATCTAGGCTTTTAATACCCATATTGTATAAAGTAAAACCAAATATATCGGCATATTGCTCAATCGTTTTACTTGCTGGTGTACCAGCACCATGACCTGCATTAGTTTCAATTCTAATAAGCATAGGCGCGGTATTTGTTCCTGTTTCAGAAGCTTGTTGTGCTGCTTGTAACTCTGCGGCGAACTTAAATGAATGAGCGGGTACAACTCTGTCATCATGATCACCCGTAGTAACCATAGTAGCAGGATAAGCAATATTAGCCTTTACGTTATGAACAGGTGAATAAGCTTGTAAATACTCAAACATCTCTTTACTTTGCTCAGAAGTACCATAGTCGTATGCCCAACCTGCACCTGAAGTAAAGGTGTGGTAACGTAACATATCTAAAACGCCTACAGCTGGTAATGCTACTTTAATAAGGTCTGGGCGTTGTAACATAACCGCACCCACTAACAAGCCACCATTTGATCCACCTTGAATAGCAAGGAAATCACTTGAAGTATATTTCTCAGCACTTAAATATTCCGCAGCCGCAATAAAATCATCAAAAACATTTTGTTTAAGAAGTTGCGTTCCAGCATCATGCCACTTCTTACCGTACTCACCACCACCACGTAAATTAGCGACAGCAAATATACCACCCTGTTCCATCCAAACAGCACGCGTTAAGCTAAATGAAGGCGTTAGGCTAATATTAAACCCACCGTAACCATAAAGTATTGTAGGGTTTTTACCATCTAATTTTAAGCCTTTCTTATGGCTAATCATCATTGGGATTTTAGTGCCATCTTTAGAGGTATAAAAGACTTGCTTAGACTCATATTCATCGCTATTGAATTTAACTTTAGATGAAGAAAATAGTGAAGTTTCACCTGTCGCGATATCAAAAGTAAAAATACTAGATGGAGTCGTTGTATTAGTAAAAGAATAATAAAGTGTCGTTGCATCTTTCTTACCACTAAGTGAAGATGCCGTACCTGCTCCAGGAAGAGCTATTTCTCTAACCTTGGTGCCGTTATAATCGTATTGATAAACTTTACTTATTGCATCAACCATATAGCGAGCAAATAAATACCCACCACCCGTTGAAGCACTTAATACATTTTCAGTTTCAGGGATTACATCAACCCAGTTATCTGAAGTTGGTGCATTTACATTCACTGTTACTAATTTTTTATTATCTGCACCTAGGTTTGTTACTAAGAATAGCTTCTCTGCATCATTATCCAATAAATAGGTATCTGAGTCGGTGTGATCTAATATAGTGACTAGCTCACTTCCTGGTTTAGATAAGTCTTTTAAATAAAGATCGTTACCAGATGTTGATACCGATCCAGAAATTAATAAGTAACGGTTATCATCTGTTACGTAACCACCTACATACCTTCTTTTTTCTGCTGCTGTAGCACCAAAAATAACAGGGTCGCTGCTTTGAGCTGTACCTAACTTGTGGTAATAAAGCTTGTGTTGATCTGTTTTAGCTGAAAGTTCGCTACCTTCTGGCTTATCATAACTAGAGTAGTAAAAGCCTTCATTTTTATACCAAGAAATACCTGAGAATTTTACGTCAACTAATTGAGGCTCAAGAACTTCTTTTGTTTCAACGTCGATAATAATAATCTTGCGCCAATCACTACCGCCTTCTGAAATAGCATAAGCAGCAACAGAGCCATCTTTAGAGAAGCTTACTTGACCTAAGGAAGTTGTACCATCTTCACTAAATTTATTAGGATCTAAAAACACTGTCGCTTGTTCTTGTGTTTCACCTTCTGTTTTATAGCGATAAATTACATATTGATTTTGTAAACCATCGTTCTTATAAAAATAGGTGTAATTACCTTCGACGAAAGGCGAGCCAACTTTTTCATAGTCCCAGATATCAGTTAAGTTTTTCTTTAACGTATCGCGATATGGAATTTGATCAAGGTAGTCGAATGTCACTTTATTTTGCGCGGTAACCCAAGTAGCAGTTTCTTCACTACGGTCATCTTCTAACCATCTGTATGGGTCGCTTACGGATATACCAAAATATTCATCCTTCACATCGCCTTGCTTAGTAACAGGGTAAGTTAAGACATTTGATGCACTAACATTCATAGTATCTACTTCGGTATTTGTTGAAATTTTTTGCTCTGAACAAGCAACAATAATACTGCCAAAAGTTACAGCAGCGAGTAATGGGATATATTTATTCATTCTAATCCTTCATTTCCTATTTGTTTTTATGGATTGTACAATTCTAATTAGCAAAATTCATTATTAACGAAATGTACTGTCATATCGAAAACAGCTGCACACATACTACAATAACTAGCTTAAATTAACACCCGTTATAAGTTAAAAGGGTTCTCTATTTCGCTTTATTATTAACCTACCAGCAACACACTCAGTTATTCCCTAGTCGAATTTTTTTCACCCCTTGAATTAACATAAAATTGTACTAAATTTAATATAACTAACCGTAAGAGGAATAATGTAATGCACTTAAAAAAATTGATCTCAGCTAGTATAGTTACCGTTCTATTTCTTGCGGGTTGTAATAGTACAGATAATGAACAAGAAGCGACAGCACAAGTGAATGATACTCATGCAAATCAGCATGAACATCATCACGGTGATGATGGCCATATTGACGAACATCAACACAATCATGGTGACGACGGACACTTAAACGAACATCAACACCACCATGGTGACGACGGTCATTTAAGTGAGCATCAACATCATCATGGAGACGATGGTCACAAAGATGAACATGAGCATCACCACGTAAGTACTGATGTAGCAGCCCTTGATGGCGATCATCACCATCACGAAGATGACCATTAATTGATTCAAGAAGTAATCAGTCAGTAAATATCTCGAAGGTCAAGGCCAGAACCTAAAGTAAGTTAAAAACATAAAGACGTGTTTAACACTTAGTTCATCTAGTCGCTTCGCTACACAGAGTAAGACACAAGAGATCGCGGCTAAAGCACGCTCCTACAAAAGTGATTTACACAGGTGCTTTTGCTGTTGTAGATGATCCTTCAGGTTTACATGTTTAGCGCAAAGAGATTTCCATAAACACCAAGCCATATGGGGTTTGTAAGCCTGAAGACTAACCTACGGTGTTAATAAACTTTCTTGGTATTCTGAAATTGCTCTTTCTAAAAAGAGGGACTAGGCATGGAGGTTTTGGTTTTGGTTTTAACTTTTCTTTTTATTGTATTGTATTTTATTTTATTTTAACCAATAAAAAAGCCCGTAACTTGTGTTACGGGCTCTCTTTGCGCTTTCGCGCGAATAGAAGTTTAGCAATGTCCTACTCTCACATGGGAACTCCCACACTACCATCGGCGCTACTGCGTTTCACTTCTGAGTTCGGAATGGGATCAGGTGGTACCACAGCGCTATTGTCGCTAAACAAAAAGGGTTACAATCTGGAAATCTTTTATAAATACGTTTTAACTTTTTAATTTTTATCTTTACTCTTACTTTTCAAGTAACACGTTAAGTACGTGATAGCCTTACGGCTTTTTTA
>JBMYWR010000099.1:0-12255 GCA_049607625.1 Colwellia sp. | reverse complement strand
CGTATGTAGACTTTGCGATATCTTGGCATAACGCCGGTGCAACTATCATTGGTGGGTGTTGTGGTATTACGCCAAACCATATTGCGCAATTAGATAATGCTTTTAGTGCTAACAAATAAGCTCTGTAAGTACTCTAAGCTTTCTGGGGTGATAATATTATTACCCCTTTCTTTCTCAATATTTTCCTAGTCAACATTTGCCTATTTAACATTTGCCTACTTAACATTTACCTACTTAGCGAAAGCTTAGTCAGGAATACCACCTTAAATAATTATTATCTCTTTAATACGAAAGTAAACTATGACTCACTTGAAAGTAGCATAATTTACACTATTGTTTATAGAGTATTAAGTCGCACTTAAAGAGTTTCAATATACGAAAGGAAATGATATGAACTTGATATCTAAAGCAATACTTCTTTGTTTTGTGTTATCTGCTTGTGAAAAAACTGTAGAGAATAAAAACAGGACTAAAGAACTAAAAAGTAATGATCAAGTTTTAAAACAAGTAGCCCATAATGCCAAGGAAAATAATCTTAATTCTTTATTTTCAATTGACCATTCTCGCTTAGCAGCTAAAGATGGTGAAATTTTTGACGCAAGTAAAGTTGCTA
Source organism: Colwellia sp. (assembly GCA_049607625.1). Taxonomy (GTDB): domain Bacteria; phylum Pseudomonadota; class Gammaproteobacteria; order Enterobacterales; family Alteromonadaceae; genus Colwellia. The sequence goes on along the minus strand of JBMYWR010000099.1, from coordinate 11,642 downwards.
TTTATTCCAACCCTATTGTTAACAGCCAACTTTTAGAAGAAAATATTAGAATTGGATTAGATCTTCCTTACAGGGTCCAGTCTTATTATCATAAAGGTGAATTGAAGGTCGTTTATACTGATAGTCATTTTTTGAAAAAACGACATGACCTTGGTGATTTACCTGCATTAAGTGCTTTGGATGCTGACTTAAAACATTTAGTATCAGGGGTGAGTCAGGCAACCCCTATCTCTTCCAAAAACTTAACTCACAACTACGGTATTGTCGAACTTACTTCGTCGTTAGATTTTGAAAGTACCATTAATTCGCTTAAAAAAGATATTTTAGCTGAAGGTGATACTGTTTGGTTTTATACGTTAGATTATCAAAAAGAAGCTCTAGAATACGGAATAAAATTACCTCCTGCTACTTTATTAGTCTTCGGTGGACCCGCTCCAGGAGCTAAAGCAATGAGAGATTATCCTTCATTAGGGTTAGATGCTTTCGGTCAAAAAGTGTTAGTTTATAGTGAACATAAGAATTCGAATAATATTAAGGTGATATATAACAAAATATCAGACCTAGCTAAGTTGCATTACAACGATAGCTCTCTGCCTCATAAAATAATTGAATTTAGATTGAAATCGACATTATCTGGTGCAATCGAAGAATAAGATCCATTCTAAAATTCATCAGAATTTATATAAGCGCTATCCTTTATCGAGGGCGGTTATATCATCATATAATGATAGGCACTTTTAAATACAACTATCTATAAAAGCAACGCTAAAATATAATAAATTAAATTATAAGAGCTTTCATGGTTAACTAACTTTTTGAACAATAGTCTCGATAACTTTAGTGATTTCAGCTGCTTTATTTACATCTAATGCATCTGGATGAGGATCAGTAAATTGTCCAATATCATTATCAAAATATAACCCCGAAGCATTTGAAAATTCATCAGATAAAGTCGCTCTAACCAATATATCAGCGCCTTGTTGCAAATTACCTCCTGCAACGCCGTATGCCTCTTCAACCATTTTACTTCCTAAAAACGACTTGGGGTTTACTGAAACGATAACTGGCCCATTTTCAGCCAAGGATAAACCTAATTGCCTAGACCACATAGTTAAGGCGAGTTTACTTTTTGCATAAACGGCATTATCAGAAAGGGAACTCGGTTTAAGTAACTCATCCGAAGATAAAGATGACTGAGCCGCCGAGGATAAATTAATAACTCGTCCAGTATTATCTAGTAACGGTAAAAGCTCCTGAGTCAATATAAAAGGGGCAATGGTATTAACCATAAAACGAACATCAAGCCCCTCAGACGTTAACTTGTCAGGCACAATAAAGACGCCTGCATTATTAATCAGGGTATCTAGTTTCTTGTGTTCTTCTTTTATTTTTAACGTAAGCCCCATGGTTTCACTCATACTCGATAAGTCAGCTTGGTAAGTAAAGAGTTGTTCAGGTTTTGCTATTTCACTGAGCTGTTTTTTAGCTTCACTCAGCTTTGAACTACTCCTGCCATGCAATAACACGGTATGCCCTAATTTTACGAGTGATTTAGCCGTTGCTAGGCCAATTCCATCTGTCGAGCCTGTTATAAGTATTGTTTTATTGATATCAGAAATCCTTATGTTTTTTAATCATCTTTAAATTTGTTTGGAAAAATTGGATACGCTTACTTTCTAATTACTTTCTAATTACTTTCTAATTACTTTATAACTACTTTCTAACTATGAACAAAAATCAAAAGAATGTCTTCAAGTTGATATATTAAGTGCCCTTTATGAGACATACAACTCTTAACTCATCATTTATTTGATGGGCTAAAAATGTGCCGCCCAACCAATTAAAAAACCTTGCGAGGCAGTATCATAAGCGAAGGTTCCTTCATCTTCGTAATCAACCCAAGTAGATTTGCAAGCGACATTAAAGCTTAGCAAAGTTTTACGCTTATACCTTACCGTATTAAGTTCTTTATTATCAATTAACCCTCTATCTTAAATAATTCCCCTGTAAGAATCGCCTAAAACTAAACTTGCCATTATTCGTCATTATTGACCTCTAGTTTGCCTTTTTGGCTCCCTTTATTCATCACTTTCGTTAGTCATTATTAGCTTAAGTATCTTTTATTAGTGCTTCCAAACTAATACATCATAGATAAAACGTCATCATTAACGCTACCAACAAAAAAAGGGCTCTCTATGTTAAAAATATCCCAGAAAGTTTCGATGTTCACTTCTCTGATAGTACTCAATGTACTCTTTGTTAACGTAAGTGAGGCGAGTATCAATTCACAGAAAGCCAGCAAAGCTCAACATTTTCAGACAATACCCTATGATGACATTAAAACCGGCAGCCTTTTTGTAAAAAACGAGTCAGGATTTCACGCAAGCTTAAGTCAAAATAGTATTTATGATGTAAAAGTAACAGGGCTGCTTGCGAGAGTAAATTTAACCCAAACCTTTAAGAATGATAGCGATAGCTTCATTGAAGCGGTTTATGTGTTTCCCCTGCACAATGAAGCGGCTGTAGATGCTTTAACCATGAAAATAGGTGATAGGGTTATTAATGGCGTGATAAAAGAAAAACACCAAGCAAAAAAAATATATAACAAAGCTAAGAAACAAGGCAAAAAAACCAGCTTAGTTGCTCAGCACAGACCTAATATGTTTAGTACGAAGTTAGCGAATATTGCTCCAGGTGAAACGGTAGAAGTCGTATTAAGTTACCTACAAAGTGTGAAATACCATGACAGTGAATTTTCTCTTCGACTGCCCCTCACTATTACACCTCGGTTTATTCCTGTATTTTTGGTTAAAAAGAATGATGACCAAAACAATAAACATCAGGGTAACATGCCAGTGGAAAGTACTAAGCCAAGCGCTATGGAGAACACTCGTCAACATGGCGAAATAGATCTTAATTCGACAGTTAATCCTGTGAACATCACAAAAACAGGCTGGTTGATAAGCTCAAACGTAAAGGATGCTAAAGAAATAACCTCGCCTCAAGTAAGTTCAAGCCCAAGCCAGAACGTAAAAATTAATATCGAACTAAATGCAGGTATGGCGTTAAGTAATATTAATAGTCATTATCACCCTATTACTAAAAGAAAAACTAAAAGAAAAACCAAAGTAAAAACTAACACTAAAGCTCAACCCACAAACCCAGTAAAGACAGACCAGATTGCTACTTACCAAGTTTCGTTGCTTAATGCACAAACCAAAATGGATAGAGACTTCACGCTTTCTTGGCAATTAGCCGAAGGGAATAAACCTGAAGCAGCCTTTTTCAGCTCTCAGGATGATAATTACCATTATGGTTTACTCATGCTTATGCCTGAACAAAGCCCGCATAAGAGCAATAGCCACCAACATAATATAGCCAAAGATATTACCTATATTATTGATACTTCGGGCTCTATGGGGGGCGTAGCAATAAAACAAGCAAAGAAAGCCTTAGTTAATGCCATAAACCAATTAAATAGCGCAGACAGCTTTAATATCATTGCCTTTGCTGGCTCTCCAACTTCTCTTTACAATGAGCCTCAAGAAGCAAATCAACAAAATCTACTTCAAGCGATTTATTGGGTTGAGCGCCTAACGGCATCAGGTGGTACCAACATGTACCCAGCTATTGAACTTGCTTTAAATCAAGCGCCAGCAAAAGAAAACAAGCTATACAATAAATACAAGCAGGTGATCTTTATAACAGACGGTGCTGTTGGCAATGAAGATGAACTTATAGCCATGATAAGCCGTAAAATTGGAAGCACTCGATTACATACTGTCGGTATTGGCTCTGCGCCAAATGGTTACTTTATGACGCAAGCGGCACTTATAGGAAAAGGGACACATCGTTTCATTGGCAGTATCAATGAAGTCGAAAAAGAAATGGATAGTCTCATTGAGCTTATTAATAACCCTTCAATGAAAGACATTGCATTATCCTGGTCTGTTAACCAAGTCGAGATGATACCTGATAATTTACCCGACCTATACTTGGGGCAACCCTTGGTAATAAGTGCTAGATGGCCGAACAATGCGATTAATAATCAGCAAACCTTAAAGGTAAGTGCAACAGGTAAGCAAGCAAATAAAGTGTGGAACAAAGAATTGGCGCTAAGCCATGTTAATAATAGCAGTGGTATCAGTACCTGGTGGGCAAGACAAAAAGTAAAGCAGTTAAGAATGACAATGAACCGCCCTGTCCCTCTGGTAGAGAAAGAAGCATTAAAAAAGCAAATAACTCAACTTGGCCTAACACATAGCTTAGTGACACCTTTTACAAGCTTTATCGCTGTAGAGAATAAAATTTCTAGGAAACAACACACCGCGTTGAATAGTCAGAAAGTGGCAAACTTAATCCCTAAAGGTTCTAGCCAACTTATCTCTCTTTCTAATACCTCATTAGGCTCTTTTAGTTATTTATTGTTAGGCATATTACTTATGTTCGTTAGCATACTTCTTCATTTTTCTTATCTATCAAAAGCAATCGTTAACTTATTGGTTAAGAGAAAATAAAAACTTGCTAGCAACTGGAACAATTAAAAGAGAAAGTCATGATAACGATTCAGCAAAGCATTAAATTAAAGAATATTTTAACTGGTTTACTTGTTTTAACCGCTTTAATTAGTTTCTCTTATGTAGGTTACATGAAATGCAAGGCTTTATTAGCACAGTATTTACTGGAAACGGCTTGGGGTGAAACACAACAAAATGCAAAAGACAGTCTAACCATAAAAGCGGTTAAACCCTGGCTCTGGGCAGATGTTTACCCTGTCGCTAAATTAGGTTTTGCTAAGCAAGACAGGCACTTTATTGTATTGAACAATGACTCAGGCCAAGCCCTAGCCTTTGCCCCAGGCATAAACCCAAGTACACCTATTGAAGGAAAACTTCCCATTGTTATATCAGCTCATAATGATAGCCACTTCAGCTTGTTAGAAAACGTGAAAATTGCAGATGAAATTTCCCTAGAAACCCGTAATGGTGAAGTAACAACCTTTGAAGTTATCTCAATAAAAACAATTGATATACGTAAAGATAAGCTTTTTGTTGAAGATAATAGTGATTACAACGATGAAAGCTTTACTTCAGGCACTTCTAGTTCAGATGTGCCTATACAAGGCTTAATATTAGTAACTTGTTATCCTTTTAATGCAATAAGTAGAGAAACACCGTATAGGTATTTAATTGAAGCCGTTCTTCTCTAAAAGCAACACCTAAAATTCAATACCTAAGAATAAACACCTAAAAAGCCCATCATGATGCAAAACAAAGCTTCATAAATACAATATGATACTTACATAGCTGCCTTTTTAACGATTGCCACATTGCATTTTTCATATCGCATTTAAGTTTTTCACAACAAATTAAGTTGATCTAAATGCTCCCTCTAAGCGTATTACAATACGAGGCATTCTTTTATTAAGAGAGTATATTATGAAAGCATTTACACTACGTATTTATGATTATTACAAATATATCTTTGATTCAAATAAAAACCCTCTTAGGCATATACCCGACCCAGTAAGCAGGTTCTATATAATGACCATTTTAGCGACTATGTGGTGCCTTGCTTTTGCACTATATCTGGGTAGCATTATTTACTTTGGTATAAGCCTAGCAGCACATATTATTCTACTGTTAATGTTTTTCTTTACTATGGCAGTATTCTACGATGCAGAAAGAAGTCATTCTTCTTGGTTACTTAAACTTCGCAAAGGCTCTTAATTACGCAGCCTTAGCGTTCAAAAGTTAGAGTGTTTAAGCTTTAAGGTTTTAATCTTAGAAGTTTAAATCTTAGAATTTTTAAACTGAGAAGCTTTATAAATGGAAAAGAAAGTAATTTTTACTTTAATTGAGAATTTTTTACAAGTTATGTTGCCGCCTACAGGTGGAATGGCTGACAAAAGAGTTGTGGCCTAATTCCTTAGAGTATACTAATTCGTTAGGAAATATTAACGCGGTATTGAGCAAATAGCTCTATACGTTTTAAAACCACAGCTTTCTCTACCTGCTTTCTTGGCTACTTACTTTCTTTGGATGCTTTCCTAGCATAACGAGTTATACCAATTTCATTTAATATGAATAAGGAGTACCAACAGATGAAAATTTGGCAGTGGCTCGGTTATTTAGGTCTTATCCCATTTATTGTGTGTATATTTTTACCTGAATTAATAAGTGAAACTTTGGGGGTAACAGCAAAAAAAGCTTTTATTTACTATAGCGTTATCATATTAAGTTTTTTATCTGGAACATTATGGAAAGTGCCGTCAGGGGCTATTACTAATAGGCCTTATTTAGCGAGTAATTTCATTTGTTTATTTGCTTATCTTTGTTTATTTTTATCTATCAAGTTGTCACTCATTCTTTTACCTCTGGGCTACATGGTTTTATTAATAGCTGAGTATTATGCTTACAAGCAAAGTTTTAAGTATCCACTAATCTATTATAATTTTCGTGTTTTTCTAACAATCTTTGTCGTTATTTTACATGCCATTATGTTAATTTTTTGAGGAGAGATAAAATGACAACCGATACGCTAACTATCTTCTATGACGGTAATTGCCCTTTGTGCACTTTAGAAATGGACAGACTAAAGCGTCATGACAAGCATGACCTTATTAAATTAGTAAACTTACATCAGGAAAACTTTTCCATTAAATACCCTGATATCGACATTGAAAAAGCCATGCACATTTTACATGGTATATACCGTGGTAAAACACTGCTTGCCCTTGATGTAACACACCGTGCATGGACTCTTGTTGGCAAAGGATTATTAGTCGCACCTTTATCTCTGCCTGTTGTTCGTAAAATAGCCCATCAAGGATATTTACTATTGGCTAAATATCGTCAACCTATATCTCAATGTCTTTATAAGCGTTTTGGCATAGGCATTCAAACTTGCGAAACAGGAACTTGTTATGAAAAACCAAGCAACACTGATCATTGGCGCAAATAGTGAAATAGCCAAAGGCATTGCTGAGCTAACACTTCAAAATAAGCTCTCAAGTCTCATTGTCATTAGTAGAGATATTTCTCATTATCAACAAGATAAGTTTAGTAAAGAACAGGTTATCAAAGTTGATAATTATTTTGAAGAAACAATACAAGATGTAGCATCTAAGCTGCAACAAAACGCTGATGTATACATTTCACAGGTTTTTATTTGTCATGGTTTGTTACATGCTAAGGAAGTAAAACCTGAAAAACGACTAGAAGATTTTTCTCCCGATGCGTTTAACCAAGTTTTAACTGTAAATACGATAACACCTATGTTGTGGTTAAAATATCTCACACCTATTTTATCAGGTAAAGCACTCTGTAAAATCGCTGTGTTTTCTGCCCGTGTTGGCAGTATTACCGATAATAAACTAGGTGGGTGGTATAGTTACAGAGCTTCAAAAGCGGCAATGAATATGTTAATAAAGTCTGCAAGTGTCGAGTTGGCAAGAAGGGCTAAGAATATAAAATTAATCTCATTTCACCCTGGAACCACCGATAGTCCCTTATCAAAACCGTTCCAACAAAATGTACCCAATGAAAAGCTTTTTAGTCCCGATTTTGTCGCAAAACAGTTACTTAGTGTTATTGAGAATATAATGGTTGATGGAGAAGCAACCTTTATAGACTGGCAAGGAAAAGAGATGCCTTGGTAATGATGTATAGGTAATATGCCAAGGGAGAATACATGGCTAAGTTTGATCCACCCACTCCAATAATCTCCCTCTAGTTACTCACTAGTACTGGGTTTGCGCTGTAAGTGCCAGTATATTTTCTTGAGCTTCAACGAGTTGTTGACTTACCTTTTTATGATGTTTTACTGACTCCTCAAGCGGAACATAACAAATAGCGCTATGCTGCTCGGCAATCATAATATTGTCTTTTCCCTTTAATATCGCTTGAATTGCCCCTACTCCCATTTTAGTAGCCAGTAATCTATCTTTGGGAACGGGTGATCCGCCACGTTGAATATGACCTAATAAACATGGAGTACAATCAATGTCTGCGGCTTCATTTAACCTCTTTGCTAAATCAAAGACCCCATTAGGCCATAAGTTTTCCGCGATAACGATAATGTAGCTCGTATGACGATTTTTTTTTGCTAATTTAATTTCGTTAACTAGCTCAATAATTTTTGCTTGTTGGTCATCAACATTAAAATTTTCAAATGACAAAACTTGTTCTGCTGCAACGGCAATACCCACATTAAAGGTGATATGACCACTATGGCGTCCCATTAGCTCAACAATAAAGATTCGCTCAAAAGCATCAGCCGTATCTCTAATTTTATCAATGGCTTCAATGCCGGTATTAACTGCTGTAGCAAAACCGATAGTATAATCTGTGCCATCGACATCATTATCTATTGTGCCTGGAACACCAATTAACTGACCCGCCCAAAACGGTCTTAATGCTAATAAACCATTAAAAGAGCCATCACCTCCAATAACAATTAGCGCATCGATATGATGATGAGTTAATGTTTTCGACGCTTGCTCAAGGCCTGACTTTTCACGCATTTTCGAACAACGAGCACTTTTTAAAATTGTACCTCCTTGTTGAATAATACCATCAACATCATCAAGCTCTAGAACTTTGGCTTGTTCAATACTTTCTTGATAAATCAATCCATTAAAGCCTTGGATAAAGCCTACAACTTCAATATGGTAATGATGCGCAGCTAATACGACTGACCTTATAGCCGCGTTCATACCTGGTGCATCACCACCACTTGTTAAAATACCAACACGTTTAACCTTTGCTTTAATCATTTCATCATTCACTTTTATTTACTTGATTAATAAAACTATATCATTTGTTTTAGGTTTGGGTAATAGCCAATACACAATGAGAAGTTTGATTCGACATCAACTGATATAAAGCTCAAAACGCTCTGTAATTACTAAAACATTTCCGATAGAGTTCAAACTCTTCCTCTTTTACTCAAAGTAATGATTATAATTTTGAGATAAATTTGTTTACCTATCAATACTGGGCTTTCGGTTCAAGTTCTAGTATATTTCTTTGAGCTTCAACGAGTTGTTGACTCACCTTTTTATGTTGCTGTATTCCAGCTAGGGCTTATCTGATAGTAATTCTGAGCCTATAGATATATTTTCCATATTTTTTCTGAAATATATAGTATTTTGGTGTTATGCTCCGCATTTATCAGCTACCTTAAATAGTATAAATAGTTTCTAAGTTAGAGATTTGCGACGCCATTTATCATAAGAATACTCCTCACTCAAAAAACTATAAAATTATCCAACAAATATAAAAAAGAGAACACCTTATGATAATGACCCTTAAACCTTTTATCTTGTTATTGCTAAGTGGTTTTTTGTTAATGCTAGGTTATGGGTTAAGCAACATTTTGCTACCTATACGTATGCAACATGACGGCGTGAGCATAGAAAATATAGGCCTAGTATTGTCTATGTTGTCAGTGGGTTTTTTGATAGGGGCATACTACAGCCGTATATTATTACAACGTGTTGGACATATAAGAATATTTGCCATGTGTGGCAGCTTAACATCGGTCGCCATTTTACTTTCTGGTCTCTACCCTGAACCTTTAATGCTTGCCGCGATGAGAATAATCACTGGATTTTGTATTGTGTGCACTAATGCAACATTAGATAGTTGGTTAAGTCATAGCGCAACTGAAAAAAACAGAGGCCGAATACTTTCTATTAATCAGATGATGATAATGACAGCCCTATTTTCTGGCCAATTTTTATTAAATGTTGCACCAATTGATGATATTACCCTATTTGTTATCTGTGGTGTTTTATTTAGCTTGTCTATTACACCCATCGTTATTAGCAAACAAAAAGGACCACATATTGAAAATACCCCATCAATGTCTTTAATGACGGTTTTCAAACTGTCTCCTTTGGGTGTGGTTAGTTGTTTTTATTGCGGGGTTCTTTATGCCAGCTTAATTAATATGCTGCCTATCTTTGCCGCTAGCAACGGCATTACAGATTTGGACTTATCTATATTTATGGGTTCAGCTATCTCTGGAGCGATCATTTTACAGTTCCCCATTGCCTACTTATCGGATCATTTTGACCGCCGAAAAGTTATGCTATTTATGGTAGCAACGCTTATTGTACTAGGCTTATCTGCACCATTACTTATTTCTGAAGACATGTTCAAACTCACTTTATTTGTTATTGCGCTAATCACTGGATTAGTTGCCTGCCTTTACCCCATGAGTATGTCTGAAACGTTTGACTCTGTACTAAAAGAACAGATTCTGGCAGCAATGAGCTCGCTACTGTTGATCTATGCATTAGGCAGCATTTTAGGCCCCTACCTCGCCTCTTTGGTAATGGACTCATTAGGTAGCAGGGCATTATTCAGCTTTATCAATGTTGTCGCATTAACTTTGTTATTTTTTATTATTATTCGCATGAAGCTAAAGAAAGCTTTACCCCTTGAAGAGCAAGAAAGCTTTATCATGCAAACACCGAGTGGCGTTGTGTCAGAGCTAGACCCACGTACACAATATGCAGAGGCACAATTTGAATCTACCCCAGAAGTAGAAGTTGCGATTAGCTTAGCCAATAAAAACCCATCGGCTGCGGTGAATATGGTTAAAGCAATTGTACAAAAAGATCCCAAAAACGCTTCAAACTTAGCTGCGGCATTAAGTACAATAGATGCGATTGATATTAGTAAATTATATGCTGCCATAACCTCAGCAGCTCCCCAGATGAGTATTCACATAGCTGAAGCATTAGCCAATGCCTCTCCTGAACAAGCGGATCAACTGGTTGATTGGATCACATCGGAATATCCCGACCAATTTACTAATATTGTTGTCGCAATTGCTAACGCAATGCCTGATAACGGTATTGATTTAATGGAATTAGCCGCTGAAAATATGGCTGAAGAATACCCTAGTGAATTGCTAGAAATGACCGAAGAGTACATAACAAATCTATCTGATTCATTAGATGCTATGCGACCAGTTGACAGGGTTGCTGCTGCATCAGAAAATACCGCAACAGAGCTTTATAGTCGTTTAACGGATGTGTCTCCTGAACAATCTGCAGAGCTTGCCTTTACGGTATCAGAATCCCTACCTGAATCATCACATGATGTTGCTGAAGCCTATGTTCAAAACTTAATTGATACTGAAAGCGAAAATGAAAACATAAATAAAAACGATCAAGTTTTCTCAGAAGATGCGTTAGAAAACATAGAGAATGCAGCTAATAATTATATTAATCATATTGTTGATACAATCCCTGAACATGCAGTAGATGTTGCTGGTACATTCGTTGATTCTTTTCCAGAAGTTGCATCAGGTATGCTTGAACTATTGCAAGACTCGGACGATATTGAAAACAGTGAATTAACCACTTCAATTAATGATAAGCCGTTACAAGACATTGTAGAGAAACAGTTACAAGAAGCTATAAGGACACAATCTGAAGATAATCTTTAAACAAAACGAAATATACAGGAACATACATTTGAAAATAATGAAACAACTGTATATTTCTTTTACAAGACCAAAATATTTACTTTGTGTAGCAATAAATAAGTCAAAGCTTCCTAAAGCATACTTTAAAAAACTGGATAGACTGGTTGGCGATTGTAGATTTAACACTTTAATTTCAAGCA
>JBMYWR010000098.1:0-12272 GCA_049607625.1 Colwellia sp. | reverse complement strand
ATGGTACCGGTGGGCGGACTTGAACCGCCACGCCCGAAGGCAACGGATTTTGAATATCTTACATTAGCCTATATATTTCAATACCTTGGTAGCTGTTGTTGTACATTGATACCTTATGTAACTACCTTTTGATTCCCGTATATAGACCAGAATAGATGCTTATCTTCCCAGATTTTGCCTAGCGTCAATATTTACTAGACGATTGTTTAGTCATCAAAGTCTAAAGAGTTAACAGCTTGTTCAAAAATCATTGTTAACGGAGCTAAGTTACCAAGATAACCTTGAATATTAGCTTCTAGCCAGCTGTCTTTGGATATTCCTTTCCAATCCAATTCATATCCTGCCTGTAACGCTAAAACTTCACAGAAGAGTCTCAAGGTGCGCCCGTTACCTTCCCTAAACGGGTGTACCACATTCATTTCGCAGAAGAAATCAGCCAATTGAAAAATAAACTCAGCTCTATTTAGTTCTCTTAAATAGTTATTCTTAGCGAGGTGCTGGAATTGCTTAACAGCCTCTCGCTCAATATTGCTTGCGGTACAAAAACGCGTATCACCCTTGCTGATATCAACAGACCGAATCTGCCCAGCCCATTTATAGATATCCTGAAATAGATGGCGGTGAATTTCTTTTAAGTAGTTAAACGTTAATTGTTCAAACTGAGGGGAGAATTGCTCTAGACGAAAACTAGTAAGCTCTAGTTCTGCTTCTTCAAGTTCGCTTTCAGAACGAATGTCTAAAAGGTTAATTAAAATATCTGTGTTTTGGTAGCAGTTAGGATCTTGGTCAACCCCATACTTATCACGCATACTGCGCTTTTAGCTCACTGATTTTTTGTGCAACACGCTTACTTTTAATTTTTCCTGTACGTGCAGAAATACCTTCCAGCCTTAGGCTTTCAAGGTAGTTTTCTTTTTTCTTGCTCTCAAAGCGAGCTTTGAGTTGCTTTTCGGTCAGCATAATCAATCCTTCTTTCTACCCTGTAATTTTAGTCAGAATCGCTCAAAATCTCAACGAAAAGTGGCATACGGTGCGCGTGCTCTAAGTTTTATTATAAATACGAGTAACCATTAAATTTAATAACCAAAAGGATACCTCAAATGGCTTACTTTATTAACACACTTTATTTATCAATTCCGAATGTGACCACACTTAAGCTAGCTTACATTATTCAAAGCGAAAGCAGAGAACGTGTGAACGGGTTGCACCAAGCTCTAGTACACAAAGTCGAAAAGGTTTTTAACTTAGTGATTCCACCAGATTTACCATTGCTCAAGCTTTCTTCGTTAACATCATTTTCCAATGAAGCTTACCCTCCAGTTGAGCTAATTTTGCCACTGGAGCTGCAAGGCTGCTTCGAACAGCAAGGGCGCGATTCAACTACTTCTCTGTATGCAGATGTTTTGATTTCTGGCCATGAATCAATTCGATACATGCTTTGATTTACAAATATTTACTTGGATTAATTCTTTTTAGGTTTTGAAGGGTGAAAATAGAGCTTTCATCTTCATTACCTGCATCTGCGCAATGTGTGCTATCACAAAAAACAACGATAGCCTTTTCACCATTATTCTTGGTACTAGGGTAAATCAGTCCATGCACCTCAGTACCAGTCACTTTTTCATGCAGAAATCGTAAATGTTCGCTAATCACTTGAGTTGGTACATAATCTAAATGTTCCATACCGTCTTTGTTTATAGGTAACGATATTTCTTCTATAAACTTGTGCAGAAATGCCAAACCATGTCGAGTGGAGCGGTCGTGCTCTGAAAAAAGCCCCGGCACTCGTGGCGCTGCACTAAGGTCGACAAATGTTAACTCTTTACAGTTGGTAAAACTTCCCAGAGATACATGGCGTATATTTTTGTCAGGCTCATAGGTTTCTTTCAATGCAGTTTTCACATCAAAGGCTCCATAAAACATAGGGATACCTGACGGACTCATACGGTTAGGGAAACAAGCAAATTCTGGTTTAGGTGTGCCAATATGCTCAGCACAACTAACTTCTTCTGAGGGCTTATGAACGCGAACCCGATAGAATTTAGAATTAGCCTTAACTGAACGATAAAGACCTAATGAATCTATTACCTGACTTAGAAAATCCATAAATTGATTTGGAGGAACTTCTTCATAGCCACGTCCAGTTTTATCATCTTCGAGCCGATAAAAAGCGTACCTAGAGCGATGCTTTACAGTGTTCACAAACTCCTTCCAACCATAATTTAATACGTCTTCAGGTGAAAGGCTGTATAAGTCATTGATGCACCATTGCTGTTCCTGAACTGAATCTAATATGTCATCTTGAAGTTCTTGATTTTCTATAGGTAAGGCGAGTTCATCTAATAAATCCCAGCTATCCATCACATTGCCTACCCAGCCTTTTTCCCAAGGCATTCCATTATTATTTGGATCTCCCCATTCTTGACTGATCTTGCCTGTGAAAAACTCCATAAAATCATTGAATTCTATAGTGTAGCGTCGACTTTTGTTGCAGTAGTCACAATGCCCTGACTCTCCATTTCTTTTAATGTATGACTGGATATCAGGCTCAGAAATACACTTACGACATAATGATTTATCATAGATCGGAGAATAGCCTAACTCCTCAAATTCCATTGCAGCATGTTTTACTTGCCCCATAACTATCCTTCCTTTTCACTAAAGCCCTAGTTTTTTCTGTTAGATTTCCAACCATAATCAGCCCACTTTTACATTTAGATTACTCATTAGCAATAGCCTTAAACGGCTGAAATCCCGTTAGTCCTATCACTTCCATACCTGCTTATTTCAAAACCCAACCCTATTTGTTCATAAATATTTTTTGAAAAGTTACAGACAACAAATCATTAGCGGCACATCTGAGCTGCTGTTTGTTTTTAATCAACTAATAAGGAAAACACTTATGTGTGACTGTAACGTAAAAGTGACTGAAACCGAGCAATCGGAAATCGACGGCTTAGTAATGAACGAGCCAATGCAACTAGGAGTTCGAAATTTGTACTCTGTTGTTCAGCATGAGCTTGGACTAACGAAGCTGGATAAAGGAGGTTCTCTTGAATCTGATACTTCATTAGAAGTGCTGGAAGGTGTGTATATGGGCTTTCAGCGCTCAGGTGGCTACCACGAAGTGAAAGTTATCGTCGGTGATGATTCCGAGCAATTCAAGACGGTTACGTTTAGAAGTGAAGACACTGGTATTGATCAGGCTCCAGAGGCGGTATCTAAAGCCATGTCATTTTTGAAGAGCTTATGCGCTAACATGGATCAAGAAGAAATGGTCGAATCCTACCTATATGGTCTCGTGGGAAACGTATGTTTTGAATCGTATTCCAACTTTTCTACATACAAGGTTGCTCTGGCTAAAGCATTCTGCGAGCAAGGCCGTTACTCGGTAGAGAACACCACTCTTGAAGAGCTAATGGAGCGTGAAGATTGTTGCATTGAATTGGAGGATGATGACTTGCCTATGTAGCCAATTTTCACTTTTTAACGGGGAAAGCGTGATAATTCGCGCTTTCTTTTTAAACTGTATTTTTATTAAAACAAGCCTTGATATGCATATTTAGTATATGAAAAGCTCGATTCTCTACAGGGATTTTTGCTCAGTTTTCCCCTTCAAAAACCGTTTTCACGTGGAAGCGATATCCTTAAACGATTTAAGGCAAGTTCTATTCCAGCTTAAAACGCGCGTTATTATACCAAAATAAATACCTTTATAGAACAGTGAGTTACGAAAATATATGGTTTGTACTTCTAAATTTACCAAGGCAATATGCATCCTGTCGAAAGACAAAACGCTCTTTTACAATTTGGAATCTGGAGATTTAAAGTTTGAGTAAGACTAAATTAAATTTTAGTCGAGATACTCTGCGAAAACTTCAACAACAAGGTTTACCCGAAGGTAAAAGTCAAGCAGAGTTCAGAGACTTGAAAGAGTCTGGTCTTATCTTGATTCAGTATCCGTCAGGTAAACAAATGTTTTACTTCTCTATGGCACACCGAAAGCGTCGTTACAAGCAGCGAATAGGTGACAGTAATACTTTTACTGTGCAACAAGCTCGTGCTCAAGCCAACGAGCTAAGAGCTGCGATTTATCGTGGTGACCGCCCCATAGAAACAAGGAAAAAAGCTGAAATGCAATTTTCCGAGCTATTTAGACTTTATCAAGAAGCTAACCCAGATAAAAAGTCAGCCGATAGTGACGAGTCTAAATACAGCAATCATTTAGCGCCAGTTTTTGCCACCAAACAAATAGGAGCAATTACTAAAGCGATGATTGAGCAATATCGAAGTAAAAAGTTAGAAGTTATTGCTGCTTCAACGGCGAATAGGCATGTAGCCCTAATGAAAGCAGTCTTTAGTTTTGCTGTAAATGACTTGGAAATTATCGCCAAGTCTCCCGCAGCAGGTATTAAAGATTTGCCTGAGCCACAGAAGCAGAAGAAGCATTACAGTGTTGACGAGCTAAACCGCTTTTTTGCTGAATTGAAAAATGAAGCAAATACAGAAGCTCAAGCAATTATTCGCTTTATTACACTAACTGGCGTTCGTAGCTCTGCGGCACGCGATTTAATGCTAGAAAATTATGATCCTAAACTTAGCAACATTTTAGTCTCTGTTGACAAAA
This sequence comes from Colwellia sp., assembly GCA_049607625.1. Classification (GTDB taxonomy): domain Bacteria; phylum Pseudomonadota; class Gammaproteobacteria; order Enterobacterales; family Alteromonadaceae; genus Colwellia. Next base: position 7,645 of record JBMYWR010000098.1, on the reverse strand, counting down.
ATGGCAGTGGCCAATACCTCAGTTTGTCTGAGAAAGCCAAAGTTATTGTTGAGCAGCAAGTGGCTAAATACGGTAAGCAAGGGAGAGTTTTTCGCGGTGTTGATATGCAATCTCGCATGTCAGACCCAAGTAACGTAATGAAGCGAGTATGCCAAAAAGCTGGAATACCTAGTGCTGGAGTCCATTCGCTGAGGCACAGTTATGCGGTTATCGCCCTAGAAAACGGGGTCAGCATATTTCAGCTTATGTCGGCTCTAAACCATAAGTGCATAGCCAGTACAATGGTATACGCAAGTATCTCGAACGAACAACAACGCAACATTAACAACAACATCGCAGCGCGGCTAAGTATTTAACGCTTAGTATTCTCAAATCCAAGATGGCAGATTTATCGCAAGATTTATTAGGGCATCGTCGGTCTAGATAAACTACACGGTTAGGTCACCTTACGCACTAATTTAGTCTAATCGGGATTAAAGGTGAACATAGTGTCTCGCATAGAGTCTAGCTCTTTTTCAGAGCTAGGAGGGACGTAGATTGAAATTGTCGCATGAGGGTTTGTGAATTCCCCGATTAGGTTTTAAACCTAAGAGGTGAAAAGATGAAACAGAATTTAGAAAAAACAACCATTCAACCTAGCTTGCACACCCAGCAACTAGCCAGATGGTTAACTGAAAAACAGGCGGCTGAACACTTGAATGTATCACCGCCATTTCTTGCCAAAAATAGATGCTACGCCCCACCTGATAAAGTCATTCCTTACGTGAAGCTTGGAAAGCGATGTATTCGCTACGACCGAGTCCAACTAGAGAAATGGCTAGAAGATCAAATCAAATCTTTTGAACAGGAGGCGGCACTATGACTGTTCTTACTCAAACAACTACGAATGCAGGCTTGACCTTGAATAGTAATCAGCCTCATGGGGTTTACAGTATTGATGGGAGAATGATGGCAACTGACCCATCAGGAAACCTGAATGTATTTTGTGATTGCCCTATAGAGCCTAAAAACATAACTCGTTCTGTTGATGGTTTAAGCCATAACGGAGTTACTTATGAAGCAAGTGTAAATGGTATGACAGTGCTTTTTAGCATTGACATGAAATCCATTTTTGGCGGCTTAACTAAAGAGTTATCAAATCTAGCTGATAGGGGCATCAACATACCACCTAATCGAATTAATGACTTCAAGCGTTACATTCAACGATGTAGCCAGCTGTCATTACCAATTAAGTATATTGTTGAACGTACGGGCTTTATCGAAAGTGACTTAGCATACAACTTAGCTGGGACTATCGTTAAAGCCGAAGAGGAAGAAAACAACAAAGACTTTTGTTATCGACCTCGTAAGGGTAAAGCGCCTGATGGTATTTCAGAGCAAGGTAATTGGAAAAGTTACACTGAAGAAGTGTTAAATCAATGTGTAACAGACCCACTTAAATTTGCTATCTGTTTGGGAGTTACCTCTTTTCTTGCTGAGTTAATGGGCTTGGAGGGGGGCGGCATCCATGTATTTGGACCAAGCGGCTCTGGTAAAAGCACTATGTTGCAAGCTATGGCTTCCGTCGTTGGCTCAGGCTCAGAACCCGGAGATGGCTCGCAGGACTCATACATTATTCCTTGGTCATCCACTGCTAATGGCTTGGAAGCGATCATAGCCGAACGCTCTGGTATGGGTGTTTGCATTGACGAGCTAGGCGCATTCAAATCGAACAAGCTTAGCTCTGCACTTTACAAACTACTGGCTGGTTCTGGTGAAGCGAGAATGACGTCTAACCTAAACCTTGCGAAACAGCACAAAGCATCAGTGTTTATGTTGAGCACAGGCGAATTATCTATCGAAGATAAGATCAGGCAAAGTAACGCGGCTATCAATGCAGGCTTACTCGCTCGATTGCCAAGTGTTTTAATCGAGCCTATCCATATGGCATTAGAAGGCGAAAGCCTAACCGATACAGCACAACGCATCGAAAGATTTAAAGATGCTTGTACGGACAATGGTGGGCAATTGGCACCTAAGTTTTTACAGGGGCTATTTGATGCTGTTGATAGCAAAGTAGAGCTAGAAGCCTTAGTGCAAGAAAGATGGGATGAAGCTGTTGAGGTGCTATCAGAGTATGCTTCTAATAGTATTCAACGCCGCGTTATCCGTCGTTTTGCATTAATCCTTACCGCTGGTCATTTAGCCGCAGAATTAGAACTATTACCTTGGAGCGAAGAAGAGATTACCAATGCTACATTATTTATGATTGAGCGTTGGCAAGTCAATGTCGAAACAGGTAAATCTGATTTAGAGCGAGCCGTGGAAAGGCTGAAAGATTGGATACGCGCCAACTTTCATAGCTTCCCAGATACAACCTCTTCCAAAATCAAAGGCGTTGTAAATGGTTACCGCTATCAAGATCAGTACATTCTTATTCTACCCGAAGTCTTCCGTAACCTCTGCCAGAACGTTACCCCTAAGCAAGTAGGGAACAAACTGAAAGAAATGGAAGTGCTGAAACATGATGCTGAAAAGCAACAATGCAGAATCAAGATACCTAGTATTGGCAAACGTCAGTATTTCTACTGCATAGATTACGCATTCATTGAAGATTGGCTAGAGTCAGACCAATTCTTAGATGAAGAGGACGAGCTATCTACGGCAGAAGTACTCGACCAAATCCTTAACGATGAAGAAATTGAACAAGGCGAGCTCCTCTATCGAGAGGATATTTTATAACCATTAATTCCTAATAGCCCACCTTAATTTTAATCACTTATAAGTTATCCACTAACGGGGAATATTCTCTCGTTCCCCCTTATCAGATATAGGACAAGTACTATGACAACTGAAAAATGCACCAACACACCTGAATTGTCGCGTGAAGAATGGAAAGAGTTATATCAGCTGAACGTGATCTCAAATTCATCCAGTAGATTTAATTGGATGAGTCAGGATGGAGAAATAGCGCCTGTTTATGAAGCTAGCACAGCTGAACAAAAGGTTACCATTGATGCTAGAACCATGTTCTTACTTGGGGCAATACTAGAGCAAAACCCCACGCTATTTAATGATTTTAACGATTGGGTATTTCATGGTGCAAGTGAACTTACTCTTGAAGATAAGTTAGAGATGCATCTAACGGTAAAAAGACACAATTTTGCTGAGACATTTTTAGCTAAAGTAGGTTTCGCGAAAGGTATTGAAAGAATCAACCGAATAAATGAGTTAGCTGCTGAAGTAATTGTAGATATGCTGACAAATAATCTAGAAGACTTAGATGAAGCCTCTATCAAAGAGGAAATCAACTATCAATTGCAAAGCAAAGTTTTCTTGAATGACCAAGAAGAAGTAAACATCACCTGCAAATAACTCACTCGTAGGTGGCGATCCCCTAAAACCCCGATTGCCCCTACAAAAATCAAGTCAAGTTACATTCGGAGTATGACAATGTCAGATCAAAATACTAATCGGGACTTAGAGTCTCCAGATTCCAACACTGTGCTATTTTACCTTAACCTAATGAGGAAATGGCTAGGTTACGGCATCGACTGTTTCTTTGGTTACGATAATGGATCGCAGCGAAAACCAGCAATCATATTGGAATGTGGCGACCAAGAAGTAGCTTTAGATATCAAGACCGCTTTTTTATTGCACCATGCGTTAAAGCAAGAGCCAGATCTTTTAGAAACGTTTCTTCAAGACTGGTTATTGGCTAGGAAAGATGAGCCACCATTGACTTCTGGTTCTAAAATGCCTAAACGCAAGATAGCAAGATCATGTAAAGCCAAGGCGGAGCCTAAAACGGAAGTCGTTTACAGTATAGACGATGCGGTTAAGAAAGTGCTCGGTTAGGAGAAGTTGCCCAAGGTTAGTAGCCTTGGGTTTGTTCTTTCCTTATTATACTCAACTGAGTAACTGGTACTGCTCAGGTGGCTTTTGGGGTATTTCGTAGGTGTATGTAGGCATGGTAGAGCCACAAAACCAAGCTAAAAATTCGTCCAAGTCATGCTTCTGCTCGATATCTTCTCCCTTAGCATTCATTCTTTTTACCATTGTATGATGAGAAATAATTTCATCTTTATAGGGACTATAATTAATAGCATCCAAACAAAGCTGTCGGTACTTAGAAAAGGATTCTTTATCAAAAAAGTAATGGCAAGATTGAATATGACTAGATTTATTTGGATTCAAGTGCTCACTAAGTGGATACCCTAGAATCAACAATAACTTATCAACAATTCTCAAATCTGCTGACTCATAAATACCAAATCCTAGCCCTTGAACTTTATTTGCTATTTTTCCCCAATAAGAGGGATTGTTATGCTCTCTCCAGCTGTCGCTTCGAAAAAACGAAAGTATTGTAGTTTTTAAAGTCAGCTCTCTATTTTCAAGATCTTCCTTGTATAGTTTATGAAGCCAGTCTTCATCTGTGTTCATATCAAGAGTAGGCCAAACAACTTTCGCACTTTGTAAAAACTGCGTCCAATTTTTAGGCACCCAAGTAGGAAGCCCATGCTCAACAGCTCTTTTTCCTTCCTCTTTTAACTGTATCTTTAACTCTCTATCTCGCTGAAAAAAGTCTTGGAAAAAAGTATCTCCGTCTTCAAATTGCAGTTCTGAATATATTATTTCTTGCTCTCTCCAATCATATTCAATCTTATTATGAACCTGCTGAGGCTCCCAGATTTTGGCAAGTAGTCGTAAGTCGCCTTCTTCCTTTGATTTTTCAGCTAGAAGAGTGTCAAAAATGAACCAATTTCCTCTATTCGTAAACGCTATATCTTTTTGCACTTGCTTAGTGTCAATACAATCTTCAGCAAAGCTTTCAGAAACAATTTGACTGTTTTCGGCACTAAGCCATATTAATCTCCAGCCTTTACTTTTATAGAAAGCCTTACGATCTATGATTGTTTGAGGTGACTCACTTCGAAGCTGAATTTCAAACACAACATCTTTACCATCAATACGAGCGTGAAGATCGGGCTTCGCCCTTCTCAATCTATCCGCACTAAATACAAACTTTTTGTCTACATCAATAACTTCCCAGCCGTCCAACTCAATCAAAGTCTCTGCTAAAAGCTTTTTCATTTCCCAGTGTTTCTTTCCTTCATCAATACCACGATATATCTCAGCTCTGGTTTTAGTATCACTTTTCCAGTCACATTCGATTCCAGGAGGGTGTTGAAAGTGATATCGATGTCCGAATCTAAACTCAGGCGCTGAAACACTGTAAAGGGTCACTTTTTGCTTACATAAGCCACATAGGAAGCGATTGCTTTTTTCTTTATCAGTACGAATAGCTTGAAGCTCATGCTGCTCAAAAATTTCATCTAATAGTTCTGATAAGACATCTTCGTTCGTCAAAGAGTCTCTAACAATAGGAATCTGCTTCTTTTTTATCATAAGCTCTTAGCTATAAAGGTTTCTGAAATAACAGGTATTAATGTAACCCCTCAAAGAACTTAAATAAATACGATCAAATTAAGCGTATAAGTAATATCTTCAAACACATATCAAAACTTTGGTTATAACCAATCAACCGAGGTTTTATATGAAGAAAAAGTTTAAGTTCTCAAATGCTAGTATCAAAGCATTACCAGCTAACCCCAAGGAAGCTAAAGGGACTGATTTAGAAGTCTCTGACACTGACTTGATTGGCCTTAAGTGCTTATCAGGTAAGAGTGGCAGCAAGCGATTTTTACTTAGGTACACCTTTCAAGGTCGCAAATGCAGTATTGCTCTGGGCAGGTTTCCCGAAGTAGATGTTGGTGCTGCGCGTCGAATTGCCAGCAAATACAAGTTGCAGCTAGCGGAAGGGATCAATCCGCAAGATACGAGAAATTCTTCTCATGTGATCCCAACTGTCGCTGAGTTCTTCTGGAACACTTATTTGCCAATTGCAAAGCAACGGAAGAAAACATGGGATGACGATCTTTCTCGTTTTGAACATCATTGCAAGCCAATTTGGGATATTCGTTATGACGAACTTAAGGCAAGTCATGTTCAGAATGTCCTTAATGAAATGATGTCAGCTAAGTCAAAACGAGGAACCTATGCGCCAGCGACTTGTAATCGTGTAGTTGCACTGATCAAAACTATGGGCAAACTTGCAGAAAAACTGCTGGATATCCCTAGTGTCGCTACCAAGGTATCTAAATTACCCGAAAACAACGCTCGCACTAGGTATTGCTCAGTAGAAGAAGTTAAGGCGATTATCAAAGAGGCAAGGCGTTATCATCAATTCACGATTGGCGCTTATATTGCTATGCTGTTTCTAACTGGCTGTAGGGCTTCTGAAATGCGGTTAAGGAAGTGGGAAGATCTGAATCTAGCAGAGCGAACACTAACTATAGGTAAAACGAAAAACGGTACTCCTCATGTTGTGTATCTTACAGATATGATGCTTGAGATCATCTGCGACTTACCTCGTGTAAGTGGTAATGCTTATATATTTGCAGGCACAAAGGCAAACAGGCCTATTTGTGAAGGACGTTACGCATTTGAGACTATAAAGAAACGTGCGGGAATACATAAGCCAGAGGAAGTTGTATTCCACACTGCAAGACACTCCTTTGCGAGCAATATGCTAAGTCATAGTAAAGAAACAGGGGCAGATATTCGAACTGTGCAAGTGTTGTTGAATCACAAGGATTTAAGTTCAACGATGCGTTACAGCAAGATATCTCCTGATAAGCAGCGCGATACCATGAACAGCTTGGACGGGTTACTCGCTTCTAACTCGTAACAACACTCATCTTAAACACATATCACTAATACGACATTAACAGCCAGAACCTTTGCGGGTTCTGGCTTTTTCATTTCTGGAGTATTTAATCATGCAGATCATTAACCATTGGCCTGATGCTGATGAAATAGGCTTACCCGACAAAGTCTCGTCAGAGCTAATCAATTATCTAGTAGAGCCATTTGCTAGCGAGTCAGAAGCACAAGCGTTCTGGCAAGAATGTCCGAGCACCATCATAGTACTATATGAAAATACAAATTTGGTAGAGCTTAGTGGTTCTATCCGTCAATCAATTTCATTTTGCCTTAACTATCCTGAGTTTGAAGAAGCGTTACCAAATGGCTATCGCTTGTTACTTGCGATTATCAATGATGAAGGCGCAGGGTGTTATTTGGTGTTGCCATCAAGCCTTGATATGACCGAGGTGATGGATGGCTAGGAAAAAGCAAAGTCCTTTCAGTCATACTAAAACATGGCAAAAGCTTAAGCAGATTAAAGGCATTAAGCAGCTTACCGAAAGCGCTCTTTTGCTTTACAGCTTAATTCTTGATGGTGATACACCAAAGTGGGTAAAAGCGGTCTGTATCACTGCTATCGCCTATCTAGTTTTTCCAACTGATTCTATCCCTGATGCGCTTCCCGCAATGGGTTACAGCGATGACTTGTTGTGTATTAGCACTGCAATTGGTGCTGTAACGAGTCATATCCAACCGCATCACAAAGACCAAGCTAACGATATTTTCAACCAACTATAGGAGGCCAATCATGGCTCGTAAAACGACAAAAGATCAAAAGGAACATAGTAAAACAGCGGATACTGAGCAATTACCAGAAATCCATCAAATCCTGATTGATGATAAGGCAAGTAAGCTCAGCCCTAAGCAACCTGGATTTATTTACTTCGAGCTGGGTAAG
>JBMYWR010000097.1:0-12288 GCA_049607625.1 Colwellia sp. | reverse complement strand
TTGGCAATTTTCTCTACGTATAAAGTAGATCACATATTTAATTCAATTGGTATTATTTTGTATATCCGTTTGAAAGAGCATAATGTTATTACGAATTACGAATTACGAATTACGAATTACGACTAAGAGTTAATGATAGGCAGCTTTATCTCAATGCTAGCACCATCAGGATCATGATGATTGTATGCCTTTATGCTGCCTTGATGAAACTCGCAAATTAATCTAGCTATATAAAGACCTAGACCAAGATGAGGAGCTTTATTTTGTACAGGTGACTTAGCATCAAAGTTCAAAGAAGAGACTTTTCTAACTGATATCATAGAATCAAACAAATAATCATTGAGTTCATTAGGTAATAATTCGCCATTGTTTTCTACTAATAAAACGATATTTTGCTCCGTTTTATTTGATAAAGCTAAACTTATTGTTATTTGTTGGTCTGCACTAAATTCAACCGCATTATTAATGACTTTGTCTAGTAGTTGAACAATATGTTCGGGTGAGCCAAAGAATTTAATCTTGCTAACGTTGCATTTAAACTTAAAATTAAGTTTTGGATAGACTTGTTCGTAGCCGGCTATGCAACCTGAAACCACTTCAGTTAAGTTAAAATTAATTTTTTGTGTCTTGGTTAGCATTTGTTCTAATTGCGTTGACTCACTCATGTTTTTGAGAATCAGATTTAAGGTATTTATCCCTGTTTGAGCTCTTAATATATAGGGATTATCGACTAACGAGAGAGACGGATCACTTTGTGATGCGTTGTTTTTGTTAAGCACGCCATCTGATTGTAACGTTAACGTTTCAAGTGACGTTTTTACAACGGCAATTGGCGTTCTTAGTTCATGGGATAAGCGCGATGACATATTCTCAAGATAGTGGTTATATTGACTTAACCTGTTTACTGCCGTAGTAAAGCTTCTTGATAAATCCCCAATTTCATCATTAGAGCTAGAAGGTAACATTTCCCCTTTGATTCGACCTTGTCCGTCAATAGCTTGCTCTGCTTGATTACTTAACTGCCTAATGCGAGATGATATTCGAGAAGCGAATAAGATAAAGGTGAGGGCACCAAGAATCAAAATAGCCAATATATTTGTAAAAAGCTTTTCTAGTGCTTCGTTTCGTAAGGTACGAATGCCATTGGTTGTTTCTTCAACAATAACAGCGCCTTGTACTTTATCATTTATATAAATAGGGTATGCGGCAGAAAGAACTAATGCTTTTTGGTCAGTGGTTAATCGCCATTGCGATTTAGATTGCCCACTTAAAGCACTGACAATGTGTTCGCCTTCAAGATGTTTTGCATCGTAAATTCGGTCAATAAAGGTATTCGCCGGTTTAGTTAAGACGGTGTAGTACATTGGAAGTAATACATGCTGATTAAATTGATGCCATAAACTATTTTCTTCAGGTGCTTTATTTAAAGTGACTTGTGCGTTCCAAACGCCATTAGCTTGGTTAAGCTTACCAGCACTGGCTAAAACTCGGTGATGTTGGTCTACAACCCAGATACTTGAGTTGGTGTACTTCATTCCTTTAACAATGCGCTCTATTTCGGGAGAAGGCACTAGAATAGTACCTAACGACGATTTTTTGTTTGGATCAGCAGAGCCTACAGCGGCAATAGGTTTAGTGTTTTTCTTGTTACTATCGTAGACTGCAAAAGCAATATTGTCACCAATATTGGTTAAAGGTATGCGAAGTTCAATATTATAACCTTGTGAAGTTTCAAGCCAAGTTCCTTGAATTTTAGGTGCTGGCTGAGGAAAGGCATCATCAGATTGTACTCTATAAGCGCTTAACCAACCAGGTTGTTTATTGCTGACAATATAACGATAGAAATTGCCGTCGTTATCACTAAACGACAAAGCTAAGTGATCGTTGTTGGTAATACTTAAAGCATTTTCACTTCGATATACTACATTGTTGTCCACCACTTGAAGGAACATATATAGATACTTATCGTATTTACCGACACTGGCCTTAAAATTAATGTTAAGTGGTCCATTAGAGAAAAGTTTATGCTTTTCATCATAAAAGTGGGCTTTGCTATCGAAATTTGGCCAATCGTTATGTAAGCCATTCAACTGAATAGCTTGTGTTAACCGATAACTGTACAAGTCTTTACCTTGCTCAACACTAGGTAAAAAGCTTGCTTGCTTGTTGAATAAATTTTCACGCTCATGAAGTGCCGTAGCAAGAGCTCTAGCTGTGCCTACGAGCGTCTGCTCTTGGCCAAAGCGAAGATACTTTTCCATTTCCCAAACGTATTGATAGCCAAACCAAGGTATAACAAAAAGAAAGCTTGATAAGAGGAGAAGTTTTGATCGTAATCCAAAACGAACACCCACTAATTTTTGTTTCATAACATTCGCCATTTAAACAGAAGCTACCGTTTCATTCCATCGGTACCCCATGCCGTAAACAGTATCGATAGAGCTAAATTGTGCATCAGATGCGTTAAATTTTTTTCTAATACGTTTAATATGTGATGTTATTGTTGCATCATCGACAAAAATTTTAGAGTCATCCATTAATTGTGTTCTATTTTTCACATGACCGGGGTGCTTAGCAAGCGCATAAACCAGCCAAAATTCAGTGATAGTTAAGTCTATGCTGTTATTCTTCCATCGCATGGTCATGCGTTGCTTATCGACATACAGATCCCCAATTTGTAAGATTTGTTCTTCTTGTATTGGTTTATTTAAAGCCTCTTGGCGGCGAAATAATGCAGAAATTCGTGCGGTTAAGTGCGTTATGCTGATATCTTTTGAAAGGTAATCGTCAGCGCCCATGCGAAGCCCAGAAACAGTATCTACATCATTATCTCTTGCGGTTAGAAAAATAATGGGCACACTGTCACTTTTACTTCTTAATAGTTGACAAAGTTCGAAACCACCATCGTATTCATCGTTAAGGCCAATATCAAGCAGTACTAGATGCGACAGGCGTAAATTAAAAGCATTGGTTGCTGTTTCTCTATTGGCGTAGGTTTGAACCTGATAGCCTTGCGAGCGAAGTACGTCAGCATAGTTTTCTCTAATGGCAGCTTCGTCTTCTACAATAGCAATGCATTTTGACATGTTTACTCCAAACTTAAGTTATTTTATTTCTGAGTGAGCTCTGTATTTGCATTACCAATATAGGTTCAATGATAAAGCGATACATCTTGCTGCTGACTATATATGACTTTTTATAGATAATCGCTAAAAAAGTCACTTTGCCATAACTTTGCCATAATTGCTCAGTACTTTGCCATGATACTAACAGCGTATCGCCTTTTTAAGTGTGTTTAATAGCGTTTGTTAAAGCAACAAAACACTTATTAATCACAATACCAGATTCACTACACAAGTGAATGGGTATAAATCACTTAAAATTAAAGGTTCATTATGAAAAACACACAATTAATCTCAAACTTACCTACTTCAACTAGCAGTAAAGTTGCTCGTAAGCTAAATAAAGCAATGATCAGTACAGTTATCGTGGTAGCGTTAACATCAAACGTTGCTCTTGCTTCTCAAGAAAACACAAATCAAAAGGAGATAGAAACTCAAAGAGCTGCAGACCATCTACAAAATGAAAACATTGGTTTTGGCACAGGGCTTGTCATTGGAGGAATTCTTGGTGGACCAATAGGTGCTATTGTAGCCGGCGTAACAGGTTCATTTATTGCGCAACATGTTAATGCTAAGGATGATATTGAACACTTAGAATATAACTTGACGATGCAAGAAAGCCAATTTCAAAAGTCGTTGAATGCAAATAGCGAGAATTATCAACAAAAGCTATTAAATGTAGAGCAAGAATATCAAAAAGAATTACTTGCCTTATCTCAAGCTCAAGTTAATGAAGAAACGGTCACTGATCAAAAAGTTAATTTAGAAAAATTATTAATGACTTTACAATTTAAAACAGGCTCAAGTGAAATAGCTCCTCATTATCAAGAGAAAGTATCTGCAATTGCCCAGATTTTAAATGATACGCCAGCAATGTTAATTGACTTATCAGGTTATACCGACCTTTCGGGTGAAGACGCTGTAAATGATGCCTTATCTATTGCGCGTGTAAATTCAGTTAAAACGTTACTTATGGCGCAAGGGGTTGATGAAGAGCAAATAACAACCATAGCTTACGGTGCAAATAACCCAATAGTAGCGAGTGAGCAACAAAAAAATAGTTTTTATGATAGAAGAGTGGTTATGAAACTTCATCATAAAGCGCTAACGAGTCAAACAGCACAACACAACGAGTAAAACCAATATCATTTAATATGTGATCATTTCTACTTGTTAAAATCACCAACTACTTCGTTGTTTCTTTAATAATTATGACAAATAGTTAATTAAAAAAACGTCTTGTATTTGCCAATTTTCTCTACGTATAAAGTAGATCACATATTTAATTCAATTGGTAACATTTTTAGAGAGTACCTTGAATTAGTGGTCGTTTATTCTGATATAGGCAACTTTATCGATTAACCACTAACTCAAGGTTATTTGTATCATAAAATAACATTTGCACAATAAACGTTAAAAAAAATAAATTTTTTTATTTTTTTTTAACGTTACTCAACTGGTTGGTTTTGAATCAGTTTTTTCATTTGTTTAATGTAAGAGGATTAAGTCTGTTTGTATGTGATTATTATTACAGAACACCTATTTTAAAGGGGTTAGGGATACGTAACCATTCGTAGTTTAAAAGAGGCTGTTCAAAATCAAGTCTTCTACCTTATTGATTTAAAGGCAAATAAAATAGATCGAATTGAAAATAATTAAAGCAATATTACGATCTTTTCTGTAAACACACTTGTTTAAATGTATCTAGAATGTTAATTTTGTAACGCTAGTACAATAATAATAGTGAAACATGGGAATATGCTATGTCAAATGCAGTAAGAAAAATAGATGAGTATGAAAGTGGGGACTCGGTAAAAGCGCATGAAGAAAGCCTTTTAGAGTCTGAGCAACTTTCAGAAGAAACCGTTCAAATAGAAGAAACTGTTACGCAAGAATCAGTCCTAGAAGAAAATGTAGAAGAAGCGTTAGCAGGACAAGCAGAAGCAGTTCAAACAGAAAATAAAAAGAGCAGAATTGATAGTTCAAAAATATTTTTTGCAATTATCGCTTTAGCCCTTATGGCTGGTGCCGCTTATTATTGGCTTACAATGAACCAAAATAAAGCAACACAATCATCTATATATATTAGCAACCCACAAGTTAACGATTTGTACTATTTAGATTTTCGTTTAATCAGTGACGAGCTTCGCCCTGGCGAAAAATATAGAATGGCACGTGTTGTAGATATGACCGGTGATGTCATTACATTGAGTTACAGCTCTTATTTCTATTTACAAGAACACGAACTCAATGAAGCGATTCGCTATGGTCAATTAAGGTACGCTAAATTTTTCCAAGAAAAACGTCATGACTTCCACGTAAGAACTTTATCTTTATGGCAAGAAAAAGGCGCTTTATTGCTTGCTAGACGTCCTATCGGTAAAAAGCTTGATGGTAATCTTGTTGTACCCGACGTACAGCATAAGGCAAGCAATATTTATATCCCAGGTAAAAAGCAGAACATTTCTGGTATAGCGTATCGCAACGATTTACATGTTGCAGGTAACGATAAGTTAGCTTTTCAAAAATTTGAAGAGTCAGCAAAAGAAGATTTTGCAGAAGGTAAAATTAACCTTGCGCAAATGTATCTTTCGGGTACATACGTTGAAAAAGATGTAGATGAAGCGCTTTATTGGTTAAGAGAAGCCTCTTTACAAAGTAATAAACGCGCTATATTAAAGTATATATTGGTATGTAAACGTGAATTAACCTGTGACGTTGAAGATTTCTACGACGAGTTAATTGATGAAGGTATTAATATTAAAGTTAACGAATAACTTAATACGTATAATACATAAAGAATCTAAAAGCCGATAATTATTCCCTATCGGCTTTTTTGATCGTGTTTGTAAATATTAATTTGATTGGCTATGCAGACACAGTTAACATTATAGTCAATGGAAATGGTATTACTTTTGTATAATTCGTTTAAACGGAGGTAATGAATCTAAGATTTGTTTGCCATAGCGTTTTGTTACAACCCTTTTATCCATTAAAGTGATTGTCCCTTTATCGATCTCGTTACGAAGCAGTCTACCACACGCTTGCACAAGTTTTTTGGATGTTTCTGGCACCGATAAAGTCATAAAAGGGTTTCCTCCTTTTGCAGAAATATATTCTGCTTGTGCTTGTTCTACAGGAGAAGTTGGTACCGAAAAAGGTAGTTTAGTAATGATAAGATTCGTTAAATATTTACCCGGTAAATCTAGACCTTCAGAAAAACTTTGCGTACCAAAAATAATACTATTTTTACCCTCGTCACATCGTTTTTTATGGGTTTCAATTATATGTTGTCTCGACTCTTCACCTTGCATTAGCAAAGATATCTTGTGATCTTCTCTTAAAGCTTCGGCTACTTTTTTCATCTGCCAATAAGAAGAAAAAAGAACTAAACTGGCACTTCCTTTTTTAAGTAATTCAGGGATTTTATTTATAAGCTCTTCATTAAAATTAGGATGCGTTGGTTCATTATCCATTTTAGCGATAATAAGCTCGCCATTTTCTTGATAGTTAAAAGGAGAGGTTACTTGTTGATATTGACTATTGTCATCATTTCTTAAGCCGGCTTGGAATCTAAAGTGATCAAACGAATTTAGTGCGAGTAATGTGGCGGAGCATAAAATAGCGCCTTCACATTGACTCCACAACATATTTTCTAGGGTAAAGCCAACTTCTATCGGTGAAGCACACAACTTATAATCAGTTTTAACACCTAAAGATAATTCAATCCATCGCGCTGTTGGCGCTGCTTTTTCATTATCTGTTTTAGCGTACAATTGCCATAGCGCACTAAAATTCTCTAAGCGTTGTAACATAAAACCTGCTTCGGCTAGCAATGGTTCAGCAGCGTACATTTGTGTTTCCCCATCCTTAACAGACTCGATCAACGCATTGTATAATTTATTAAGGTTAGTTAAACACTTTTTAGTTGCAGATTGAATATCGTCTGCCCAGTTCTTAATGCTTTGCGGAACAAGTCCATTTTCAAATCGGTAATGTAAGTCATCATTCTTTTGAAAATTACTAGAAGCTTTATCCGCAAAATAACTATGCTCATTTGTTTGTATAAAACTAACCACTTTATGCATATCAGAAATGATGTCTTTCGAATCGTCACCCAATTTTAATGCAGGGGAGATAGCTTGTTGCGATTTAATTAATGCCGACATTTTATCACCTACATCAGCTAATTTGTTTAGCCAATCTATAGCACCTTTTAAGGAGCTACTAGCGCTTGAGTGATCGCGGGTAATTTTAGGTAAGTGATGCGCTTCATCGATAATGTAAATGGTATCTTCTGTTGGGGATAATATTCTTCCGCCACCAAGCTCAAGGTCCGCAAGTAATAAACTATGGTTAACAACGAGTACATCAGCAGCATCCATGGTATCTCTTGCTTTATGAAATGGGCAATGCTGATGTTCAGATAAGGTTTTCAAGCAACTGTGTTTATCGCTTTGTACTTGCTGCCATATATGATGTGGTAAATGCGATTTCCAAGAATCTATATCACCTAGCCAGGTTCCATCGAGTAGCGCTTTATGCATTGCATTTAATGTTCTTATATCACTTGCTTTTGGCTTTTCAGCGAAAGTAAAACCAGCTTGTGTTGGATCATTCGAACTATCAGATGTTACAGCAGAGCTTAGTTTTTGTCGGCAAACATAGCGTTGCCTGCCTTTGACTAGGGTAAAATTAAAATCAATGTCACCATGGGTTTCTAAAAAGGGCAGGTCTTTATCAACAAGTTGCTCTTGTAGGGCAACCGTTGCGGTAGAAATACAGACTTTTTTATCTTTAGATAATGCAATAGGAATAGCGCCTAAGCTATAAGCAAGTGATTTACCCGTACCCGTACCGGCTTCAACGGTGATAATTTTTCTGTCCTTGGAGTACTCACCTGCAAGGGTTTTTGCCATTTCAGCAATTAAAAAGGTTTGCTGCGGCCTCGGATTAAAATTATCTAAATTTGCGCCAATAGATTTGTAAGCTCTACGGATCTTTTCTTTTAACTCTTGGGTTAACATTAATTAGTTTCCAAACAACACTGACTAGGTTACACTGCTGTATATATTAACAGGTTATTTTGTTTTCACACTTAAAAGTTACAAAAAATTGAAAGTTTATGATGAATAGTGGCTTTATTTTAGCAAAGCAAGTTAAAGATATCGCCAATGCGATCCAGATTTCATTATGGGTTAAGACAAAGGATGGTAATAAAAAGCTTTCTATTGATGGTGAGTTGGCGGTTTTTTTTATTGAAACTGCCTACCTAGACTTCGCGACTTCTTTATTAAAAAAGCAACGGGTAAACTTAGCTAAATACTCGAAACTCTCATTAAAAACGTTCAATCAGCAAAATGTCAGTGGCTTATATTTTCATACGCTAAGAGACTTTTACCAAGCTCGAGATTTACTAAAAAAATCGAATGTTAAATGCTATGAAGACGATATAAGGCCAGACGAAAGATACTTAATGGAGCGATTTATAACCGCAGATGTCGATTATATCGGTCATTGTTATAATAGTTCTTCACCCATTCATAACAGCCCCCCAGCACAATTAACCCAGCAAAATAAGCTTTATGGTTATGAGAACATTGATAATGTAAAGTGTAAATCATCAGCACTTAAGTCGACAGTTCACTTAAAGATGCTTTCTTTAGATATAGAATGTTCGATGGAAGGAGAGTTATACAGTATAGGTTTATACTCTCAGGATAACCTGCTAGATTTTAGCCAGCATGATAATCTTCCTAAAACGCCATATAAGCATGTTTTAATGATTGGTGACGCTCCTCTTCATAATGAAAGTACAAAGACACAAAAAGTTGAAGAGGCCGAACCACTTAAAATATCTTGGCTTAAAGACGAAAAGTCTTTGTTAGAAGCGTTTATTCATATTGTTTATAAACTTGATATAGATATATTTATTGGTTGGAACGTAATCAATTTTGATTTCAGACTTCTACAAAAACGTTGTGACCTTCATAAATTAAAATTTTGCATAGGTAGAGATAAAAGCCAAGTTT
Organism: Colwellia sp.; assembly: GCA_049607625.1. Lineage (GTDB taxonomy): Bacteria > Pseudomonadota > Gammaproteobacteria > Enterobacterales > Alteromonadaceae > Colwellia. The sequence goes on along the minus strand of JBMYWR010000097.1, from coordinate 3,134 downwards.
ATTGGCGTTCTAATCGCAATAATACCGATCATCATTTCATCGAGATAGCAGGACGTGTAGTGCTTGATGGTATTGATTTACTGAGATCAGCTACTTACAGTTTTCCTAGTTTTTCATTAGATAATGTAGCTCAAACATTACTTGGTATGGGAAAAAAAGTAGACGATGTTGATAATCGTGTAGAAGAGATTACAGAAAATTTTAACCACGATAAAATAAAATTAGCAAAATATAATATAGAAGACTGCCGGTTAGTTTGGTTGATATTTGAAAAAACACAGCTATTAGAATTTGCCAAGTTACGAAGTCAACTAACAGGCTTAGCCATTGATAAAATTGGTGGTTCAGTTGCTGCTTTTACAAATCTTTACTTACCTAAATTACACCGTTTTGGCTATGTTGCCCCCAATTTAGGTGACGGGATGAGCGACCTTATTTCTCCTGGCGGCTATGTAATGGACTCGACTCCGGGATTATATAAAAATGTATTGGTATTAGATTTTAAGTCTTTGTATCCCAGTATTATTCGTAGTTTCAAAATAGATCCCCTAGGGCTTATACAAGGTTTAATGCATCAAAAGCGTGCTAGTGAACAAGACAAAGTAAGTGATACATTAGCGCAATTAATTATTCCTGGTTTTGATGGTGCGCTTTTTTCTCGGCAAGAACATTTTCTCCCCAAAATTATTGAAAAACTTTGGTTGGAGCGTGATAAAGCTAAATTACAAAACAATGCTGCTTTATCGCAAGCCATTAAAATTATTATGAATAGCTTTTACGGTATTTTAGGCTCTACAGGGTGTCGCTTTTTCGATCCACGTCTAGCAGGCTCTATTACTAAACGTAGCCACGCTTTACTAAAAACATCTACTAAATGGATAGAAAACAAAGGTTATAAAGTGATATACGGCGATACAGATTCGTTGTTTGTTCACGTAGGTGATGATAAATCAGCGACTGAATGCATTAAGATAGGTAAGTTATTACAAGATTATATCAATGAAAAGTGGTCTAAAACTTTGCAACAAGATTACCAAATTGAAAGCTTTTTAGAGATTGAATTTGAAACGCATTTTACACAATTTCTTATGCCCACTATCAGAGGTAGTGAACAAGGTACCAAAAAGAGATACGCTGGTTTAGTTGCTAACCTAGATGACCAAACACAGTCGCCAAAACTGGTTTTTAAAGGGTTAGAAAGTGTACGAACAGATTGGACAACATTAGCCAAAGACTTTCAACAGCAGCTTTATTTAAAGGTTTTTAATGCAGAGCCTGTCGAAGCCTATATTAATGAAACAGTGCGATTAACGCGTGAAGGACAGTTAGATGACAAGCTTGTGTACCGTAAAAGAATTAGGCGTAAACTTATTGATTATGTTAAAAATGTTCCGCCACATGTGAAAGCGGCTAGAAGTGCAGACGAGCAAAACAGAAAACTTGGTAAACCGTTGCAATATCAGAAACGCGGTTGGATTTCTTATTATATGACAACGAAAGGTCCTCAGGCGGTAGAACATGTTCAAGATCCCTTAGATTACGAATTTTATATAGAGCGCCAACTGTGTGCTGTTGCCGATGGCATATTACCTTTTATAGGTAAAGACTTCAAAACCATTACCGATAAACAACTTGGCTTATTCTAATGGTTATTTTTATTGAATAAACAGTATAATAAGTGTATTTTCACGTTATAGGTAAAGTTTAATAACTCGAAAGTAGAACGGTGTATTTCCGCTAAGAACAATAAGGTGTATTTGTGAAGAAAACTACCAAGATAATTAATGCAGGTCGTGATAAAAAATGGACAAAAGGCGTAGTAAACCCAAGTGTTACTCGCGCTTCTACAGTCGTTTTTGATACGGTAAAAGAAATGAATTCTGCCGTAGCAAACAGACATAAACAAACGATGGTTTATGGAAGAAGAGGTACGACAACTTCTTTTGCATTTAGTGATGCAATGAATGCCATTGAAGGCGGAGAAGGTTGTGCGGTTTATCCATCAGGTACGGCTGCCATTACCAATGCTATTCTTAGTTTTGTCAAAACAGGAGATCATATTTTAGTGGTTGATACGGTTTATGAGCCAACCCGTGATTTTTGTGACAAAATTCTTGCAAAAATGGGTGTAGAAACAACCTACTACGAACCAATGATAGGAGCAGATATTAAAAGCCTTATCAAAGAAAATACCAGCCTATTGTTCCTAGAGTCTCCAGGCTCTATAACCATGGAAGTACAAGATGTTCCAACCTTAAGTAAAATAGCTCATGAACATAACTGTCTTGTAATGCTCGACAATACTTGGGCTGCAGGTATTAATTTTCAACCTTTTGATCACGGTGTCGATGTTAGTGTGCAAGCAGCGACTAAATATATTGTTGGTCATTCAGACGTTATGTTGGGGACAGCAACAGCAACAAAGGAATATTGGCCAGAACTTCGAGATAATAGTTATTTAATGGGGCAGTGCACTTCACCGGATGATTTATATCTCGCAATGCGTGGCATTCGTACTTTAACTGTTCGTATGAAACAACATGAACAAAACGCGCTTAAAGTTGCTACCTGGTTACAACAACGACCAGAAGTTGAAACCATGCTACATCCTGCTTTCGACTCTTGTCCTGGTCATGAGTTCTTCAAGCGAGACTTTACAGGGGGCAATGGATTATTCTCATTTGTATTGAACACAGGTGATAAAGAATCGCTTGCTGCCTTTTTAGACGGATTAAGCCATTTTAAAATGGGCTACTCTTGGGGTGGCTTTGAAAGTTTAATACTTGGCATTACCAATATAAATTCCATTCGTAGTGTTACCCATTATGATACTCAGTTCCCGTTAATTCGAGTACATATAGGTTTAGAAGATGTTGATGATTTAATTGAAGATTTAGCACAAGGCTTTGATCGATTACATGAAGCTATGAAAGCGTGAACTACCCACCGACGCCGCTACGCGTTGATCAGCGGGTTTTCTCGGAACGTTACGATAAAAAAAGCTGCAAGGGAATCCTTTGCAGCTTTTTTATATATTATTTAACTTGATGTGATGGTTATACCAATATCATTTAATATGTGATCATTTCTACTTGTTAAAATCCCCAACTACTTCGTTATTTCTTTAATAATTA
>JBMYWR010000096.1:0-12315 GCA_049607625.1 Colwellia sp. | reverse complement strand
GGGGGTCGCGGTGGCGACAGCACCCAAAGGGAGACTGCCTCCGGCCTCCCTTTGGAATCCCTCGGAGCCCCAACTCAGCAGAGCATTCATAAAACATGAAGCATAAAAGCAAATACCTGCTGATTTATCGTCCCTGAACAACAGCAGTTCTCGACATCAGGACAATATGCGTCCTGCATTGTCTAATAAATTACATCCATGTAACGTCAGTCTCGAATTTACTTTTATTTGCTCCCTGTTTTATTCACTGCTTCGTAAGGGGAGTTGGGTGCACTTTGCTTATTTTGCGCTTATAACTTGAAGCCTGAAACTTTGAACTAGTCGCTCATCCGCTCTTATCCTGTTCATCTGCGGGCAAAACGAGCTAATCTCTTGACCTTACCCAAAACTGTCTTAATTCGTGTAATCCGTGTAATTCGATGAGATCTCTAGTCACTAATTAGCTGATAAAAAACGTTTCCATTCAAGACAACAGTGGAATGACGGTATTGTTGAACACTCCACTTTCAAGTCTTTTAGCATTCAAGCTTTCCTTAATTTCAAGTTCAACAAAAAACCAACACTAGACTAAAGTGTAATACCCGCCAGAAAGAAAGCTTGTTAGTGTGAACAAAGAATAGCGATATTCTTTTAACTACAGCAACACTATTTACACTGTATTTCATACACTTAGTGTTGATGTATTAAAGAAGGTCAACTATTCAAGTTACGCTTTAACGATGTGTTATTTGTTTCCAATCCTTTGTATCGGATCATAAATAAAAAATAATACAAAAATATACATATTTATAAACGTCAACATTCTAGGAGACTATTGTGGAAAATAAAGAAGCATATTGGCAGGAAAATCTGCGCTTGATCTTTATCTGTCTTGCAATCTGGTTTGCGGTTTCATTTGGGTTAGGTTTGTTACTTGTCGAACCTCTTAATGCAATTCGTATAGGTGGGTACAAACTTGGTTTTTGGTTTGCACAGCAAGGTTCTATTTATTCATTTTTAGGTTTGATTTTTTGGTATGGCGCCAAAATGAACAAGCTTGATAAAAAATATCACGCGGAGGATTAAAAATGGATGATTTAAAACTATATACATATATCGCTGTTTTTGGCACTTTCGCACTCTACTTTGCTATTGCTTGGTGGGCACGTGCAGGTTCAACCAGTGATTTTTACGTTGCCGGTGGTGGCATTACACCATTGCAAAACGGTATGGCAATTGGCGCCGATTGGATGTCAGCAGCCTCATTTATCTCAATGGCAGGCTTAATTGCTTTCTTAGGATATGGTGGCTCAGTCTTCTTAATGGGTTGGACAGGTGGTTACGTATTGCTTGCAATGCTTTTAGCCCCATACATGCGTAAGCACGGTAAATTTACAGTACCTGAATTCATTTCAGACAGGTATTACTCAAAAACTGCTCGTATTGTTGCGGTTGTATGTTTAATTATCGCTTCTGTAACTTACGTTATCGGCCAAATGAAGGGTGTTGGTGTTGCTTTCTCACGCTTCTTAGAAGTTGATTACGACTACGGCCTAGTTATTGGTATGGTGGTTGTTTGGGTATACGCTGTACTTGGTGGTATGAAAGGTATTACTTATACGCAAATCGCTCAATACGTAGTAATGATTTTTGCTTACACTATTCCAGCTGTGTTTATTTCATTACAACTTACAGGTAACCCTATTCCACAGTTAGGTTTAGGCTCTACACTAGCAGATGGTAGTGGCGTTTACTTACTTGATAAGCTTGATATGGTTGTTACCGACTTAGGCTTTAAAGAGTACACCACTTCAAACATGGGCGGCACATTAAACATGTTCGCATACACCATGTCATTAATGATTGGTACAGCCGGTCTGCCACACGTTATCATGCGTTTCTTCACGGTTCCATCAGTACAAGCAGCACGTCAGTCTGCAGGTTATGCATTAGTATTTATTGCATTACTTTATACTGTTGCACCAGCAGTTGGCGCAATGGCTCGTTTCAACCTAATGAATACTATTGAACCAGCAGCAGGTCAGAACCTTGAATATGCTGAGCGTCCTCAATGGTTTAAAGATTGGGAAAAAACTGGTCTATTACAATATGAAGACAAAAATGGCGATGGCAAAGTTCAATACACAGCTGATCCTAAAACCAATGAAATGGTTAAAGTAGACCGTGATATTATGGTGCTTGCTAACCCTGCTATTGCAAACCTACCTAACTGGGTAATTGCGTTGGTTGCTGCTGGTGGCTTAGCCGCTGCACTTTCAACAGCAGCTGGTTTGTTACTCGCAATTTCGTCCTCGGTTTCGCATGACTTAATGAAAGGTGTTTTCATGCCTGACATGTCAGAGAAAAGCGAGTTACGCGCAGGTCGTGTTACTATGACGGTAGCTATTCTATTTGCGGGTTATCTGGGAATGAATCCACCAGGATTTGCAGCCGGTACGGTGGCGCTAGCCTTTGGTTTAGCAGCATCAAGTATCTTCCCTGCATTGATGATGGGTATATTCTCTAAGAAAATGTCTGGTAAAGCAGCTGTATCAGGTATGATCGCTGGTATCGGTGTAACTATGCTATACGTATTCCAACACAAAGGAATTATGTTTATTCCTGGTACAAGCTTCTTAGGTGATATGGGTCCAGATTGGTTCTTCGGTATTTCACCAAACGCTTTCGGTGCTGTTGGTGCATTAGTGAACTTCGGTGTAGCGTTTGCTGTACTTAAAGTGACAGGTCCAGCGCCAGCTCATATCCAAGAGCTTGTTGATAATATGCGTGTACCTACAGGTGCTAATGCAGCTCACGCTCACTAGGCCTAAACCATTTAAAGCAACTAATCGGTTGCTTTAAAATGAGTTCAACGGTTAACCTTAGTTTTAACGCTATTGTTAACCAGAAAAATAAAGGCTAAACGACAGTAAAAGTCGTTTAGCCTTTTTATTCAAAGCGTAAAATTTATAATAGAGTCTCTTTTAAAGTAGTTTAACAAAGCAAAGTTTCCCGTATACTATTTTAAAAGTTACTTTTTATGCCATACACATTTAATACATAAGTAGAATAATAATATGAATAAACATCTTAAACTGGCTTTTATGGTCGCCCCTTTTTTAGCTGTTATAGGTTATATCGGCGCAGATTATTATGATGAAAGTGTTGCTGCACAAGAAAAAATTATTGAACTAACAACCGATGGCCATTGCGATGTCATTAATCAAAACTGTGTACTTAAATCGAGAGAGTTCAAGATAAATGTTCTTGATAAAGACGGTATAACAACGATAAATAGCACCTTCCCTTTAGATAGCGCCACCTTATTCTTAGTGGATAAAAGCGACCAAATGACACCATACCCTTTAGGGATGAAAAAAAGTCCGTATTACTGGCGTAATGAAACACCATTACATACCCTCATCCCAAATAAAGGTGATAGCTACAAACTACGTTTAATTGCAAAAATTAAAGGCGGACAATATATTGCAGAGTTTTATACGCAAACGTTGTAGGGAAGAAATTAAAGTTTAGGGTCAGAGTAAGAGACTAGCCCGTTTTGCCCGCAGATGAACGGGATAAGTGCGGATGAGTGACTAGCGCTAGAGCTTTTAGGGTAAGAACTGAAAAAAGACCTTCGTGGCTAAAGCCGACTCCTACAGGCTTAACAAGCACCGGAGTCAATCACTTTTGTAGGAGCGTGCTTTAGCCGCGATCTTTTTGTCTTTCTCTGTGTAGCGCAGCGCCTCGGTGGGCTCGGTGGTAAAACGCTCTTATGTCTTGAACATTATAAATCAATAACTTCGTGGCTAAAGCGGCCTCCTACAAGTACAAAAAACTCCACCTTCAAGCCCTCAAGCTTTTTAATGTTAAATAAAACATCACTCCCTCGGTAAATAAACAGTCGCTGTCGCCCCAACTGTATCCTTGTTGTTCTCAAGGGTTAAGCGTCCGCCATGCTGATCAATAATATTTTGGCATAGAGCTAAGCCAATCCCCTGCCCTTGTTTTTTGGTGGTATAAAAAGGCACAAATAAATTATCTTCATTGGCAATGCCTTTGCCGGTATCAATCACCTTTATAACAACAAATGACTGGTTATTTACCACTGTGTTTGAAACCCGAACCTCTACATGAACGTCATTTTCATCATGGCTTGCTTGCTCGGCATTTTTAATTAAGTTAATCATCACTTGGTTAAGTAAAACGGTATCCGCCCATAAAGAGCTAACTTGTTTATCTACCGTCATATTATGCGCTGGAAATAAAGAGGACAGTTCTTCAATAAAGCCGATAGGGCTTATCATTGATTTCTTAACCTGAATATTCTTACTTATATCACCATAACGATTTACAAAGTTTTGTAGTCCACTACTTCTATCTACGATAACTTGTAAAGCTTGCTTTGATTTGGAGTTTTCAGGCTCTAGGCTAACCAGTGTTTGTGCAAGTGACTTGATAGGCGTTAGGGAGTTACGGATTTCATGACTTAAAACACGAATAATTTGCTGCCACGATTTTTGCTGATTAACTTTTAAAAGCTCTTCAACATCGGTCAGAATAACTAGATGATAGGTCTTTTCTTGCTCAACAAATTGACTGTGTTTGATTTGCCAGCTACTATTAAGTGCTTTGTCTGTAAACTTCCAATTATCGTCATAAGTTAACCCTAAACGATCACTCACGGTTAATCTTTTTGACTGCCAAGGTTGCCCTATATATTTCGAAAACGCTTCGTTAGCATGACTTAATTGATATTTATTATTAAAAATAGCGATGGGTGCTTCTAGTTGCTCAATGAGATGATAAATTAATAAAGTATGCTGATCGTAAGCTTGCTTTCTTTGCTGTAAGTCATCTGAAAGTAAGGCGATTTCATGCGATAAGTCATAAAGAATACCGGCTTGATAAGTATCGTGAAGCCTTAAGCTATAGTCTTCTAATCGAACCGCTTCAACTAAATTGGTTAAACTGTAAAAAGGGGATATTACCCGCTTATAAAAAACAATAAAGAAAATATAAAGTGGCGGGAAAATAGCGATGATAACGGTAAATTGCACTAAAGCCGTTAAAGAAAGTAAATGCATAATCCATAAAGTCAGCAAGAAAATTGTTAAACCAAAGGCGCTAAGGCTTAGCTTGATTTGTTTTTCAAGTGACTTTTTTGATTTCAAACTTTCCTTATGGGGCAGCCTAGTTTTTAATGTCATATTTTTCCATTCGGCGATAAATGGCCGATTTACTAATACCCAATAATTCTGCTGCCTCTGTTGTTTGCCCATCACATTTTTGTAGGGCTTGAAGCAACAAAGCTTTATCTGCTTGCTCCAAAGTCATAAACGGTAGTGATTGCCCACTTACTTGAGGGGCTTTATTTTTTATCATGATGTCATTGGCAGTAACTTCACCTTGGTCAGCAAAGAGAACCGCACGTTCGATAACATGACTTAATTCTCTAATGTTTCCAGGCCAGTGATATGCCATCAGTTTATCAATGGCTTCTTGGCTCAATGATAAAAGGTCTTGACCATAACGAGCGGCATGCTTCTTAATAAAATGATCGGCTAGAACAATTATATCCTCAACCCTCTCTTTTAATGAGGGAACATGTATTTCGATAATATTAAGTCGATAATAAAGATCTTCTCTGAAAAGCTCCTCTGCAATTAATTTCTCAAAATCAGCATTGGATGCACTAACTAAACGAACATTGGCTCGCTCGGTAACACTAGAGCCGACCATTTCATATTCATTAGACTCTAGTACCCTAAGTAATTTGGCTTGTTGGGCTAAAGGGATGTTGGCAATTTCATCAAGAAATAACGTCCCTTTATTCGCCATTTCAAAACGCCCGACACGCGTTTCTTTTGCGTCAGTAAATGCACCTTTTTTGTGACCGAATAACTCGCTTTCAAACAATGACTCAGGAATTGCCCCCATATTTACAGTGACTAAACTTTGTGATGCGCGGCTAGATAATTGATGAATATGGGTCGCTATAGATGATTTACCCGTACCATTTTCACCGGTAAGTAAAATCGTTGCATCTGTTTTGGCTACACGCTCGATTTGCGACATTAAAGCGGTCATGGCACGAGACTTCCAAACAAGCTTTTCATCTCGTTCGGTGGTATCAACTTGCTGTTGCTGACGCAAACGGCGATTTTGTTTTTTTAAGTCTGTTACGTTTATTTGCTGTTTAATTATTTGTAAAAGGCGTTGGTTATCCCATGGTTTTTCAATAAAATCAGTCGCGCCCTGCTGCATCGCTTTTACGGCTAAATCGACACTCGACCAACCTGTCATAGCAACGACAGGAATATTCATATCAAGCTTGGTTAGTTTAGATAAAAAACCTAAACCTTCTTGTCCTGATGTGGTGTCGCTCGAGTAATTCATATCCAAAAGAATGAGATCTATTGAATTATGCTTAATAACATCAAGGCCATTAAGTACAGAGTCAGCCTCAAGTACTTCATAACCCTGGCTGCTTAACAAAAAGTTCGCACTTAAACGCACATCAGCCATGTCGTCGATGACTAAAATAGTTAAACTCATTATCCTTTTTTTCCTTCCCTTTTATGGGTTTTCTATATTTATTTGGCTCTTCAATAGCAAGTGCTTTTTCAAGATGTATATACAAGGCTTAACAAAAAATATACTGACACTATTATTTAATAACTTTTTGATTTGTCTTTTTTAACTATATAATCAATTAAATAGCTCAATTATTTTTACCCTGTATATACAACCACATAAATTAATGCTTACTATTTAATACTAAATGGCTTCAAAACTATTCATTACGCAAAGACTTAATAGGGTCTTGTGATATAGCCGTTTGAATTGGTATAAAACAGGCTACATAAGCAACAGTTAACATTACAGGTATAACTCCTAGCATACCCATTACATTTACATTTACAACAAAATCTACTTGCTGCCTTACCACTAAAAATATTACCAATGTAAGCGCCATGCTTATCAACATACCTACAACAACTGGTACAAGGCTTTCTTTCATCACCATATTTCTGATTCGATGTGTTTTAGCTCCTAATGATAAGTGAATTCCTAATTCGTAACGGCGCATTTGTGTGCTGTAGTTAAGTACACCATAAATCCCTGCTGCTGCGAGTAATAAAGAAAGCAAGCCAAGCACGATGGTTAACCCTGCTGTAAGCTTATGTTTATATATAAGATCTGCATGTTGCTGTGTGTGGCTTACTATGGTTCTTATTCTTAAGTTTGGATTCTGTTTAACTAAAAGCGATAAAGCGGTTTCACGACTTAAATCCGCCCCTTTAGCAACTTTAATATCAAAGCCAAAATGTTCAAAAGCAGCATAAGGTAAATAATAACGGTGATAAGCATACTCACCATTAGCACCAGGACGGTAATAATCTTTAGCAATACCTATTACTTTTAATGGCTGAGTTTGTTGAATTTTAAAAATTTTGCCTATCGCATCACCGTTTGGTGCTAGCTCTTTTGCTAATGACTCACTTAAAATTATTTCATTAATTTCATAACGTGGGTCTTTTTGCTCGTCAAAGGTTTTGCCTTCAACAAGCGGCAGTTCAATTAGGTTAAAATAATTATGATCAACCATGTTAAAAGAATAGCTTCCTACTCTTTGGCCATTTTCATCGCTCAAGCCCATAGAGTTCGCACCTTTATAAATTACCGGCATACTACTTCTTGAAACTTGCACTACTTGTGGTAATTCTTCCAAGGCTTCTTTAATACCTAAGGTCAGTAAGTTCATTTCTGTTAAACTTTCACTTGAATAGTTAGCGCCTTTAGGTCTATCTACCCTAAGGTAAAACACATCTTCTTCATTAAAGCCTAAAGGATGAACAACCGTTTCGAGTGCTTTTTCGATGACCACAGAAGCGCCTGCTAGTAATAAAGTGGCTAGAGAAACCTGTACAGCAATTAGAAGGTTTCTAACTCTTTTAGATACTTGTAAACCACTGCCTTTACCACTTGTTTGCAGCTGGCTTTGTAAACCTTGGTAGTCAACAACTTGGCTTGATAACTTGGCAAAAATGGCCGCTAATAAAATCACCATAAAGCCGGTAAAACACAACGTAACTTGATCAATGGCTAATTCTGATATTCTAGGTAATTGTGCTCCTGCTAATTCTTCAAGTAAGACAAACCCCCAACCTGCAACCAATAAACCTATAACGCCAGCGATACTGGTTAAAATGAAGCTTTCGGCAAACATAGAAATAAATAAATCTTTTGGTTTTGCACCAACAGCCGCCTGAATAGACATAACGCGCTGTTTTTGCGCTGCACGTGATAAGAATAAATTAGTCACGTTAGTAATCGCGATAAGAAGTAAACCAATAACACCACATAACAAAAGCAATGCAACGTTTGAGCTGTCTCCTATAATAATTTCTTTCAGTGAAGTTATTTTAGCAGCAGCAGTATCGCCTTCTCGAGAAGCTCTGCTTGCAGTATATTTTTCATTTAACATCTCACTTAGTTGCGCCGTTGCTTCTTCTCGTGAAACGCCCTCTTTCACTTTAGCTAAACTATTTAATGCACGAGACATATTACCCCACTGAGTAACATCTAAGCCCTGATAATCCCAAGGAACCCAAACTTCTGGCGCTTCGTTATAACGATTAGCCGGTGCAATAAAACTTTCATGGGTAACACCAATCACTTTATAACTAACATGACCTATCATGGTTTTTTGGCCAATGATATTTACATCGCTGTTAAACCATTGCTTCCATGTTGCATAGCTTAGAACAACAACCGCTTGATGCGTATCTAGCCCTTCTTTTTCAGTAAGCACTCGACCTAAATGCATTTCAGGCTTCAACAATGAAAAATATTCTGGGGTTATAAAATTAACTAACGTGTTTGGTTGCTCGGGGTGCTCTGCAAGTAATTGCTTATGATCAAGAACCAAAGAAAACTCATCAAAAGTTGTTTGGTTTTTATACCACAGTAACATACCAGGTGCTGATTGAGCTCCGCTCCAGCTATTACCATCTGCTGTATAAGCTTGTTGTACAACAAGCAAATTTTCAGAGTCTGGATAAGGGAGTGATTTTAGTAGCAACACATGATTTAAACTAAAGATACAAATAAGTGCACCTAGTGTAATTGAAAGTGTTGCGACAACGGTACTTGAAAAGCCTAATACATTAACTAAAGACGATTTTGCTAGAGACATTTCTAGCTTTAAATGGCGAAGAAAGCGGATCATACTGCCTCCTGTACAGGGGTGTTTATAGAATTGCTATTAACATACTCGTCGGCAATAACCCCATCTAGTAAATGAAGCTTTCTTATCGCCATATCAGCATACCTTGGATCATGCGTTACCATACATATGGTAGTCCCCTCTTGATTAAGCTTGGCTAACATCGCCATCACTGCATCACCATTTTTAGAGTCTAAGTTACCTGTTGGTTCGTCCACCAGTAAAATAGTTGGTTTGCCAACTAACCCACGAGCAATAGCAATACGCTGTTGCTGTCCACCTGATAGCTGATTAGGCTTATGGCTACAACGATGAGACATCGACACTTTTTCTAAGCTTTCTAGCACCGCCGCTTTGATTGACTCTTCTGACATTGCTGGTTCTCTATACCTTAACGGTAAGGCTACGTTGTCAAAAACACTTAACTCATCAATTAAGTTAAACGCCTGAAATACAAAACCGATATGCTGGTTTCTTATTTCAGCTCTATGGTTAACACTTAAGTCACTAACATCTTGACCATCAATAAAATACTGCCCCGTTGTAGGGCTATCTAACAAGCCTAATAAGGAGAGCAAGGTTGATTTACCACAACCTGATGGGCCAGAAATAGAAATATAATCTTGATTATAAATTGTTAAGTTAACACCGCGTAACGCATGTGTTTCAATACTTTGAGTTGAGAAAACTTTAGTTAAGTTTTTCATCTCTATAATCGCTTTTGGCGATGCACTGTTCGTTGCTGCACTTTTCGTTGCTGCATTAACCACTGATTCAATGTTGTTTGAAGCTTTCATTTCTTGTGTGGACATAGGTGTGTTGTTTTTATTTATCATCATTTTTCCTAAAGTATATATTAAATTTTAAATCAATTTCTTAGCATTTAATAACGCTGCTAAGTAGCTCAAATTTTCTAATTATTTACTGCGTTATCGTTAAGTGTTTTGCTTTTTGCCAACGCGACATGTCAGATAAAATAAAGCGTTCATTTTTACTAACCCCGCTAATAATTTGAATAGATTCACCATTTTCAGCGCCAAATTGCACCTGAACTTGCTGTGCCTTATCAAAAGCACCATTCACCTTGAATAAACCTGTTTTCATTCCTGATGCTACATTGACAGGCTTTTTGATATATAAAACCTGTTCTAAAGTACCCGTAGCTATAACACCGTTAACATTTAAATCTGGGCGAGCATTTTTAGGTAGTTGCCCCGAAAGTGAAACCTCTATCGTAACCATTCCTTGTTTAACTAATGGGTTTACTCTTTCAACTTTTCCTTTGATTTTTCCGCTTCTGGTGTCTATTTCTACAGTTTGGTTCAAAGCGATACGCTCAATATCAGACTGAGAAACGCTAAGCATTGCAAACAAACTATCTACACTTCCTACCAAAGCTACTTGCTCCCCTAAAGCAACACTTTGCCCTAGCTCTACGGGTAAGTTTTGTACAACACCATCAATACCAGCTTTAATCGTTAATCTTTCAAACTGGTGCGTAATCACATCGACATTTTCTTTTTGCTGAACAATCTTATCTTGTTCAATGGCTATCTCTTGCTCATGTACCTCTTCAAGTTGCAACCGTCTTTGTTGCTCTATTTCGATACGACGTGATAATTGACGGTAGTCAAGTTGCGAACGTTTATAAGTTAATTGCGAGACGATGCCTTTCTCCATAAGCTTTTGTTCTGCGAGCATTTTCAATTCAGCTAACTCCAGTGCAGACATCAATTCTTCTTGCATTGCTTTATGAGCAAGGATCTCTCGCTTTTGCTTTAACCGAATTTGAGAAAGCAGTGAGTTGGCTTTGCGATAATCTCGTTTTGCTGCTCTTACTTTTTGTGCGATTTCAGGGTTCGACAATCGAGCAATAATGCTATCTGGTGTAACTAAAGAGCCTGGCTTAAGAAGGATCTCTTCTACAGTTGCTTTAGCAGGCGCCGTGATTAAACGCTGGTGTTTCGATTTTAGTTTGCCATAGCCCTCAACATTCAAGACAAGATCACCTAATGTTACGGTATCTGTCCAAATTTTATCTCTGGCAATTTTTTCTGAACCCGAAGGCTGACTAAAACTCCATGTACTTAAAAGCAATAGTAATAAAGCTAAGCCTATGCCCAGCTTCACAGGCAGCGATGTTGTCTGCTTTTTTGCTTCTCTTTGTATATCCATGATGAACTCCTAACCCATTTCTTGATTTTCTTACTCTATATTTTGAATAGAGCAAAACAGGTGCCAAAATATAAGCCACTGTAAATAAAGGGTTTTATTTCAATAGAGATTTTCTATTTTCGATTTCATTTTATTTTTTTGTGATAATGGGAATACTTAGATCGCCTTAATTCATTTGAATTCAGGTCATCATAACTCAGTAGTTTTTAGAATTACTTACCTTGTTTCAATAATTTATGTAGGCACTTTATTTAATTTCTATTAACATAAGTAACTGTTTTATTAAAAGCGTACTCTCATGGAAAAACATCAAAAACTACTTATTGCCCTAAGAAAGGTTATTAGAGCGATAGACTTACACTCGAAACACCTAAATAAAACATCTGGATTAACAAGCCCTCAGTTAATACTTATGCAAGAGATAGATAAAACGGCAGGTGTGAACTCAAGTCAGTTAACCAAAAAAGTTAACTTAAGTGCTGCCACCGTTACCAATATTATTGATAGATTAGAAACCAAAAATTTAGTTTCAAGAGTGCGTTGCACACAGGATAAGCGAAAAGTAAGTTTGTATTTAACTGATGACGGAAAAGCGATCTTACTTAATGCCCCACAACCACTACAAGAAGATTTTATTGAAAAGTTTGCTAATTTAGCTGAATGGGAACAGTCACAGTTATTATCTTCTATTGAGCGACTTGCTGACATGATGAACGCTAGTGAATTAGATGCCGCTCCGTTACTAGAGCTTAACGCCATGAGCGTTAGCACTCCACCTAAAAGTGATGCTGACGATGTTAATAACTAAAGGTTAAAATTTGTACTTCAAGCTTATGCTAAAAGTAGACCCTATCATTATTACCTTTAATTAATAAACCTGAACTCGGCTTAACACATACTTCTCTAGCAGCTATTTTTCCTAGCTTCTA
>JBMYWR010000095.1:0-12334 GCA_049607625.1 Colwellia sp. | reverse complement strand
ATTACCTCTCGGTTCTCATTTCCTTTTCAAAAAGTTCTTTAATGGTTCGCTTTAGTTCGCAGGCGGACTTTAAAGCGCTAACTCATCGCTCACAATTTATTAATCCATTGATATTATTGCCTTTAAAGTATTGGCATGAAAATGGCTAGTACAGTTATAAGAATCGTATTATTTTGTAAACAATTAAGGTTTCTAGTTAATGGACGTAAGTAAAGTAAAGCCCAAAAAAAATAACAACAAATCAAAAGCTATTTGGGTTGGTATAGTGGTGTTAGCGCTTGTAATGGCAGCAGTATATGAAAGCAGTTTTGTAGGAGTTAAGTCTGTAAAACGTAATGATATGCTATTTGGTGTTGTAAAACATGGTGACTTAACAGTAGAAATAGAAGGTTATGGAGCACTTCGTTCAGATAAGCAATTACTGATAACCACTTTAACGAATGCGACGGTTCAAGAAATTGTTTTAAAGCCAGGAGCATTAGTAAAGCCAGACAGCATTATTGTGCAATTAGCTAATCCAGAATTACAGCAGCAGTTTGATAGCGCTTCACAAGAGTTATCGCAACGAAAAGCAAATTTACGTCAACTAAAATTAAGTCAGCAACGTGAAATTTTAAATGAAAGTGCTAGTTACGCTGAAATGGAAGCACGTTATGAAACCGCTAAGGTTAAGCTTGATGCGTTAGCAGGCTTGGTTAAGTCTGGCATCGTTTCATCACTTGATTATAAAGAGAGCGTCGTTGAAGAAGCGCAATTGAAAAAACGTTTAGAGATTCATAAGAAACGTTCTACAGCACTGGAGTTGGTTAACAAAGAAGCTATCAGTATTCAGTTGGACCAAATTAAGCAACAAGAAGGGCAACTGCGTATTGCGCAAAACCGCCTTGACCGACTAAGTGTTAAAGCGGGATTTAGTGGGGTGTTACAACGCCTTTCTGTTGAGTTAGGACAAAGCCTAGCTCCAGGACAGGAAATTGCACTTATTGGTAGCGTAGAAGATCTTATCGCGCTTGTAAGAGTTCCGCAAAGCAAAGCCCAACAGATACAGGTTGGCCAAAAAGCGATTGTTGATACGCGTCGAGATACAATGATAGGCCGGGTAGCACGTATCGACCCTGTGGTTGTTGAAAATACCGTAGAAATTGAAATCGCTTTGCCATCAGCTCTTCCTAGAAGTGCCCGTCCACAACTTAGTGTCGATGCCACTATTATTACCGAAACATTAACCGATATTACCTATATCAAACGTCCTGTGAACGCTTCAAGAAACTCATCGGTAAGCTTGTTTAAGGTGGATGATTCTTCGGAAACAGCTGTAAAAACGCGCTTAAAATTTGGTAGAGAGGCAGGACGTTTTATCGAAGTCATTGAAGGGGCTTCGTCGAACGATACTTTCATCGTTTCGGATTTATCCCATATGAAGAACGACATAGTTAACATCGTAGATTTCTAATCAGCGCCGTAACGCTTAATAAACAATTAAACAATTAAACAATCACATAAATAAACAACATGATTTTAAAATATTAAGGAAAGAGAAATGTCAGACATAAAAATAGAAATGAAGAATATTGGCAAAGTATTCGAAACAGATGAAATGGAAACGCATGCATTAAGGGATGTAAACCTTGTTATTCGCGCTGGCGAGTATGTTTCTATTTCAGGCCCTTCAGGTTGTGGTAAGTCAACTTTGCTTTCATTATTGGGTTTGTTAGATACCTCAAGTTCTGGCTCTTATGTTATAGAAGGCGTTGATGTGAGTAATTTATCACTTGATGAAGCGGCTGCTATTCGCAATGAAAAAATTGGATTCGTTTTTCAATCATTTAACTTAATTGATGAACTATCTGTGTTTGACAACGTCGCATTGCCACTGCAATACAAAAAAGATATTCCTGCTGAGAAAAAGATCAAAGAGCGAGTTGAAGCCTGCTTGAAAATGGTAGAAATGGGTCATCGTGCAGATCATAAACCAAACCAATTATCAGGTGGACAACAACAACGTATTGCAATAGCAAGAGCGCTTGTTGCAGACCCAGCTATTTTATTAGTTGATGAGCCAACGGGTAACCTAGACTCGCAAAGTGGTGACACGGTCATGGCGGTATTAGAAGAGCTTAATAAAAACGGTACAACAATTTGTATGGTAACCCATGATGCACGTTATGCTGACATGGCAAACATTCAACTTAAGTTACTTGATGGACAAATTGCACAAGAAGCAACGTTGAAGGTGGCAGTATGAGAAAATTATCTTCCCAATATAAGCAAGCTTGGGCGAGCTTAAAAAAGAAGCCTGGTTTTGTTTTAACCGTGTTATCTACAATGGGGATCACCTTAGGTGCTCTATTGTGTGCAGTAACACTGAATTACTTATTACTTGTAGAGCCACTACCTTATCCTGATCAAGACAGATTATATGTTGCAGATCATGGTTTAATCGGTGCGGATAAAGAGCCAAAGGCTGCAGCATACACCTATCCAGGATTAGTTCATTTATATAAGAGCAAAGTCGCTTTTGAAAAAGCCGCTATGCTTGATTATGGTCAAGATGTCATTATCTCACATCCTAATCAACCTCTTATGAATGTAACGTATGCAACACCAGAGTTTCATCAGTTACTCAACTCTCCAATGGCGCTGGGTAGAAAGTTCGAAGGCAGTGAAGCATTAGATACCCATAATCCGGTAGCTATTTTAAGTTATGCAACATGGCAAAAAGATTATAATGGCAGCGCAGATATACTCGATAAAAAGATAAATATGAGTAGTATCAGTTATCGTGTCATAGGGGTTTTAGCAGAAAATTTTGTTGAACCAACAATAAATAACATAGGCTATAAAACCAATGTTTGGCTACCTTGGGATTTCAATCAAAAAGGTCCATTTCAACGTAAAGCTGACGATAATATTTCTGATTCAATGAAGTTTATAGGTAAGTTAAAAGCTTCAGTGAGTGAAAACCAGGCTACACAGTTATTAACACCACTTGTTAGTAACCGCTGGGTTGAAGGCGAGGGTGTTGCTGATTCAGACTTCTTTAAAGGTTGGACAATTGAGATGAGTCTACGCTCTGTTCAACAAGTTGTGCTTGGTTCAAGTAAATCAATTGCTGTTATGTTACTTGCCGGTGTTATTGGTTTAGTCCTTATTGCTTGTGCAAATATCTCTAATTTATTTATGTCGCGCACCGCAGAAAAACAGCGCCAAATGTCTATTCAAGCGGCATTAGGGGCGACTAGGAAGCATCTTTTCAAATCGATGCTAGCTGAAACGAGCATTTTAATGTTTTTATCGATTGTATTAGCGCTTGTTATTGCAAAAGCAGGTTTCTTTATCATGCAGCAATATTTAGGCTCTATTTTGCCACGTGTAGATGAGTTATCCCTTACTTTTGTAACCTTTTCAAGTGCTGTATTGGTCGCTGTTGTGTTTGCATTATTTTTTGCAAAATTAAGTATTAGTATGATCAATTATCGTGCTCTAAATACTACGCTGCAAAGTAGTGGTAAAGGCAGTGGCTTACAGGTATCTAAGAAAACTCGTAATACGTTAATAGCAAGCCAAGTTGCGCTTGCAACCATTTTAGTTTTTGCTAACTTTAGTTTATTAAAAGATGCTTTAAAGGTGATTAACACGCCTATAGGTTTTACAACCGAAAACAGATCAACCTTAGTCTTGAATTTTTCATCGACTAAGTTTCCTACAGCTGAAGAAACCCAGCCGATAATGGCTGAAATAATGGAAAAATTAAAGGCACTTCCAGAAGTTGAAAAAATTAGCCAAGGCACAGGGCCACTAAATGGATTTAACGTAAGAGCATTAACGAGTATGGCAGATAACGAACGCTTTACGCCTTATTTTAAATATGTTGATCACACCTACTTTGCAATGATTGAGCAACCGTTAATTCAAGGTGACAACTTTACCCTAGTCGATAGAAAAGATAGAAACCGTAAAATGATTGTTAATCAAGCATTCGCCAAAAAATTAAAGGCAGGTGGCGATGTTATCGGTATGAAAATTAGCACAGGAAGCCCAGATCCATATACTATTGTTGGTATCGTTAAGGATATCGCCATTCCAGGTGCTATGGGCGTTGGTGGAAGTGATAACAGTGCAGGAGTACCAAGAGTCTATGTACCTTTGGGGCTTCAAGGTCAATCGTTTATTGTTAAGCATAAGCCAGGTCAGGAAGTCAGTAGAAAGCAGTTAGGTGAGTTGTTAGGAAGTGTTGATGCAAGATATTCTGTCTTTAGTTACAATGCCTCCTCTGATATTCTAACGCAAACATTATTTGCCGAAATAACAACCGCTGTAACAACTGCTGTTTTAGCTAGCCTAGTGTTCTTACTCGCGGGTATCGGTTTATACGGTATTTTAAGTTACGGAACACAACTAAGACGTTTTGAGTTAGGTGCACGTATGGCCATTGGCGCAACACGTAAGCATTTAGTCGCTTTAATTGTGACAGATAATGCCAAGTCTGTTTTAATTGGCTTTATTGGAAGTATTGTTTTATTTACCTTAGCTTACCTTGGTTTAAGTGAATATATTCAACCTTTCCTTAATTGGCAGTTGTTGCCTATGCTGATAACCACATTGTTATTAATTATTGCTGTAACACTGTTTGCTTGTTATTGGCCATTAAGAAAGTATATTAACCAGCCGGCTATTTTCACCTTACGAGGTAGCGATTAGGGTAGCAAGTTGTTATAAGTTATTAAAAGTTATTTAAAAAAGATGGGTGTCGCCCATCTTTTTGTTTATTGGGCTATTTAAATACTTCTAAATAGTTATATTATTTAAAAATAAAGTGGTAAATGAAAACAGAAATGAACGAACCTATAATTAAGGTAAAAAACCTCGATAAGATTTTCAGTACTGACGACATGCTTACCCATGCATTAAACAATATCAGCTTAGAGATAGAACAAGGAGAATATGTTTCTATTTCGGGCCCTTCTGGTTGTGGGAAGTCAACGTTACTGTCTATTATGGGCTTGTTAGATTTTCCTTCTTCAGGCAAATTGTTTTTTGAAGGCGTCGATGTTGGGCGATTAAGCTTGGATGACGCGGCAAAGTTAAGAAACTCAAAAATAGGCTTTATTTTCCAACAATTTAATCTAATTGATGAGCTAACGGTTGAAGAAAATGTTGCGCTACCATTGCAATACGGTAAAAATAAGCTAAGTAAATCAGCTATTAAAGATAAAGTAGCGCAATGTTTACAGATTGTTAATATGCAGGACAAAGCGAAATTTAAACCAAACCAGCTCTCTGGCGGTCAGCAACAATCAACTGCTATCGCGCGCGCTTTAGTAACCGATCCGACTATTTTATTCGTTGATGAGCCAACAGGAAACTTAGACTCAAAAAGTAGTGACCGTATCATGCAAACGCTTGAATCCTTAAATAAAGAAGGTACAACCATTTGTATTGTTACGCATGATATTCGTTATGCAGAAATGGCAAAACGAAAGATTTATTTACTTGATGGCCGAATTTTAGGGCAAGTCTCTGAAGGGTAAAATCAATCCAAAACGGGCTGTTTCTTTGTCGTACAATAGAGGTTTTAGTGACAGTCCTTGTTAATTCATTTCCTTTACCTTACAAAACGGCTATGTATTTGTTGAACTTTGGGGTCGCGGTGGCGACAGCACCCAAAGGGAGACTGCCTCCGGCCTCCCTTTGGAATCCCTCGGAGCCCCAACTCAGCAGAGCATTCATAAAACATGAAGCATAAAAGCAAATACCTGCTGATTTATCGTCCCTGAACAGCAGCAGTTCTCGACATCAGGACAATATGCGTCCTGCATTGTCTAATAAATTACATCCATGTAACGTCAATCTCGAATTTACATTTATTTGCTCCCTGTTTTATTCATTGCTTCGTAAGGGGAGTTGGGTGCACTTGGCTTATTTTGAGCTTATAACTTTCAAGCATTCAAGCATTCAAGCTTTCCTTGGTCTCTGCTTTTAATTAGCGCAATCTGTGTAATTCGCATTAGATCGCTAGTGTCTAATGTGTTGAGATTAAGAGATCGCGGCTAAAGCACGCTCCTACAAAAGTGATTGCTTTGGTGTTTGTTGCTGTTGTAGGTGAGCCTTCACGCTTTCCAGCATTCAAGCTTTTGGTCTCTGCCCTTATCCCAAAAAGATCTAATGTCTCATCCGCTCTTATCCTGTTCATCTGCGGGCAAAACGGGCTTTTCACTAATCTCAGTTCCAGGGCAAAACAGGTTCAACCCAAAGCACGCTTGTTTTTAAATCGAATAAAGAGAAATAAACTTAGAAAAAATGAACCGATGTTTGTTCATCAAGGCGACTTAAAGTAAACTATCATTAATTATAGTTTATTGTGAATTTATCATGTCTTCATTAACACCATTAGAACAAGAAAAAACACCTGAAATTCAGCCGAGTAACGTAGCTTCAGATCAAGTTAAAAGTGATGAAACTTCTGCTACAGATAACACCACTCACTTTGGTTATAAAACCATTGAAAAAGAAGATAAAGTGTCTATGGTTGCTGGCGTGTTTCATTCTGTTGCTAAGCAATACGATGTAATGAACGATTTAATGTCTTTTGGTGTGCACCGTTTATGGAAGCGTTTTACGATAGATGCGAGTGGTGTCCGTCCAGGTAACAAAGTGCTTGATTTAGCGGGTGGAACCGGTGACTTAACGGCTAAGTTTTCTCAATTAGTGGGTAAAAATGGCCAAGTGGTCTTAGCCGATATCAATAGCTCAATGTTAAATGTAGGGCGAGATAAGTTACGTGATAAAGGCCTAGTACAAAATATCGAATATGTGCAGGCAAACGCACAATACTTACCGTTTGAAGATAATACTTTTGATATCGTTACGATTGCTTTTGGTTTACGCAATGTAACCGATAAAGACATGGCATTACGTTCTATTTATCGTGTTCTAAAACCAGGCGGGCGCTTATTGGTACTAGAGTTTTCTAAACCAGAGCATGAATTACTTAATAAAGCTTACGATTTTTACTCTTTTAATATCCTACCTAAAATGGGCGAACTCGTGGCGAAAGATGGCGAAAGCTATCAATATTTAGCTGAATCTATTCGCATGCATCCAGATCAAGAAAGTCTAAAAACCATGATGGATAACGCTGGATTTGAACAAACGAGTTATAAAAACTTAACCGGTGGCGTTGTGGCGCTACATAAAGGTTTTAAATTTTAGTAAAAGGTGTAAGTCCGTTCAAACCTTAGTCAGTATTTATAGCGAGTATGTTTTAGGATAAGTTATGTTTCAGCAAGCATTATGTTCAGCGCTAGAACTTATAATTAATAAAGCGCTTACGCTAAACTCTAAAGAAGTTTCATTAGGTAGCCTTGAGCTAAAAACGTTTACAGTGTTACTCGATGAATTAGACTTCCCTTTGAGCTTTCATTGTTCATATGCACAACAATCTTTAGCTACAGATTTAAAACCAATGGCTAAAGTGCTCGTTATGTCGTCAATAGAGCAGAGCGATTGCACTATAAAAACCAGTTTATCGACATTAAAAGAATTAAAAGAAACACAACAACTAACCCAGCTTATTAAGCAAGACAAACTAGAAATTGACGGCGATATAAAAGTTGCCCAGCAATTTATGCAGTTCGCACAAAGCTTACATATCGACTGGTTAACCGAGTTAGCTAATCATATTGGTGAGGTGCCAACTTATAAATTGAGTGCTTTAGCTGAGAAATCACTAAATAAACTGAATTTCGCCAAAACGCAAATTCAAGCAGATGCGAGTGAATATATTGTTCATGAACAAAGGTTAGTGGTAACGAATAGCGAATTAAAGCGTTTTTATACGCAGGTTAGTGAAGTAGAAAACAATATTGTTCAACTTGAACAACGCATGCACAACATATTAGAAAAATTGACCGATAAGTGAATTAAACTTTAGACGTCTTTCATTATAGGGAACTTGTTATCTGTGAGTAAACTTCGTCTTTATCATATCGTTAAAACCTTTCTTCACTTCGGTTTAGACGAAATGGTGCCCAACCACCTTTTACCTTGGTACGCCAAACTCGGTCGCCATTGTCTTTTCTGGATTCCTAATAAATATAAAGATACGCCTGTAGAACAGCGTTTTCGCTTAGCTATTGAAGCGCTTGGTCCTGTTTTTATTAAATTTGGTCAAATGCTCTCTACCCGTCGAGACCTTCTTTCTCATGAATTAGCGCAAGAGCTGGCGTTGTTACAAGATAAAGTAACCCCCTTTAGTGGCGAGCAAGCGCTACAAATTATAAAAGACGCTATTGGTGAAGACGTCTTTGATGCAACCTTTACAGATTTTGATCTGACCCCGCTTGCTTCAGCTTCTATAGCACAAGTTCATACCGCAACTTTACTTAATACTGCAGATGAAGCAGCTAGCATTGTTCAGGAAAAAGTGGTTATTAAAGTTTTACGACCAAATATTAAAGAAACCATTCTCGCCGACTTAAATGTAATGGCTAATTTTGCCCATATCGTTGTTAAATGGTTTCCAGATGGTAAAAGGCTACGACCTAAAGAGGTTGTAGAAGAGTATAAGAAAACAATTCTTGATGAGTTGGATCTCAATAAAGAAGCCAATAACGCAATACGCTTAAAATATAACTTTGATCAAGGTAGCGAGTACGATAAATTCTTGTTTGTACCTAAAATATATCAAGATTATTCTTTTGAAAATGTGCTAGTTATGGAACGCATCTATGGCGTAGGCATTGGCGATATAGAGACACTTATAAAGCATGATACTAATATGGAGATGCTCGCTGACCGAGGCGTAGAAGTTTTTTTTACACAAGTATTCAGGGATAGCTTTTTCCATGCTGACATGCATCCGGGTAATGTTTTTGTCGATATTACCAATCCTAAAGATCCCACTTGGATTGCCATAGATTGCGGTATTGTTGGTTCCTTAAACAAAGAAGATAAGCGTTATTTGGCTGAAAATTTCGTGGCTTTTTTTAATCAAGATTACCGAAAAGTTGCCCAACTACATGTTGACTCCGGATGGGTTCCTGCCCAAACCAATGTGGATGATTTTGAAAAAGCTATAGAAAAAGTATGTGCACCTATTTTCAATAAACCGCTTGCTGAAATATCCTTTGGTCATGTATTGGTTAATTTATTTAATACGGCAAGGCAGTTCAATATGGAAGTACAGCCTCAATTGGTTTTACTTCAAAAAACCTTACTTTATATTGAAGGCCTCGGTAGACAGCTATACCCACAACTCGACTTATGGAAGACAGCTAAACCTTTCTTAGAAAACTGGGTTAAAGAAGAAATGGGTATCAAAGCGGTATATCAAAAAATTAAAACGAATTTACCCTTTTGGAATGAAAAACTCCCTGAAATTCCTGATTTAGTCTATGATTTCTTAAAGTCTCAGCAAGCTAACAGCATTAAACAAGAAGCTTTTATGACTCAGATTGTGGAACAACAAAATATAAATAATAAACGTGTTATTAAAAGTGTTTTTACCGGCAGTAGCTTAATATGTGCTGTACTCTTATTTGGCTTTAACAAACCCGTTCTTGCTGCAATTATGCTAGGTTTTAGCTTAATTGGCTTATTATCATTGTTCAATAAAGCGCGCCAATAAAAGCACTGATAAAAGTGTAAAAGGAATACATCTTATGCAGAACAAAATATCAGTGTTAATTAAGGCATTAGTATTAACAAGCGCAGTTTTTACTGCTTCGTTGTACGCCACAGAGTCTAATGATATTAAAGCGAACGGAGAAGCTACTGAAAAAGATCCCGTTGTAACGAATACAAAAAACCAAGAAGACCCAACGAAAATCGTCACCAAAGTAGGTGTTGGCTATAATGGCGATCTTACTTTTTCTGGCTCTCTCGCATTAAGCCAAACGAATAAAATTAATGGAAGTATTAACAGCGATGGCGACGAATGGCGCCTAGGTGGCTCTTGGTTGTTTTCTAAAGGTATTGTTAACTTTAATATTGATGTAGATACTTATCGAACGTCATTTAGTTTAGGGACTTTTGTGCCATTAAATGCTTTAGGTGTAGATACAGGCGAGTGGATGTTATTTCCTATGGCTGGGGTATCTTCAACTCAAGGTGAGCGAGATGTAAACAATGTAAAGCCCGACAAAACTTATGGTGGTTATGCCGGTATGTTTTTCTTACGGCCAATTAATGACGATTTTACAGTAATAGGCTGGGGCGTTGGTGGCTTAGGTTCAAACGACTTTTCGAGTAAAGGTGTTGGTGCTGGTATAAGCTATAAAATAGACTCATACCAGTCGGTTAATACCATCGCTTTTTATTCGGATGATATCTACCGAACTGATACGACCTACGGTTTAAATTATCGTTTCGAATTTAATTAGTAATTTTATAAACATTGTAGTCTTTCGCTAAATCATCCGCTCTTCTTGTTCTGACATTTAGCCAGAATATTATTTGAATGCACAGGCTCGTTAGAACCGTTACGTATAATGGTGAAAGCGTAAATAAAGACATGAGTAATATGCTGCTAATAAACCCGCTATACAAAATAAGACAAGTGCTTAAAATACGGCATTGCTTTTTTATCTGCAACGTACGATCTTCACTGGCAATAAAGTGATCTTTTTTCTTACCGTACAGATGGTTAAACATTAACCAAACTAAATAACCAGCGATACAGGTGTTCATTAAATTAAGTAGTAACACTTTGTTGTTAAGTATTTCCCAAGAGGATGTTTGATATATAAAGCCTGCTAAACACCAAGGTATAATAAAGCTTATTAAGGCGGAAGATAATTTTATTGGCGTTACAAAATCGGTTATCTTTCTAGCAACTAAACTGCTTTTACGTTTAGCAATTATTACTGTATTAGCCATTAAATCATTTCTTTGTTTCTCCCAATAACCCACTAAAAACCATGGCAATAATTGTACTGCGGCTAATATAATTATCAGGTTAGATAATTTATTTAAAGGCATGTTATAGACAAAGAAGGCAGCGAGTATAGTTAGGCCAATCAAAGCTATGGCACGATCTAAGGCAACTTTTAACGAAACTCTTTTTTCGAGTACATCAGCTGGCTGAACATAAAGTTTAGGGTAATCAGCAATAGGGTAATTTTTAAAAAGTGCACGTTGATGGCTCGCCCACTTTTGCGAAAAGAGAATAGAAAGAGTCATTATTTGCAGGATTGCTACAAAATATAATGCCAATTGGACGATGTCGAGAGGGGAAGAAATCATAAGAATCCTATTTAGACTGTTTCATTAGTGAGGTAAAAGTAATACGAATTTCAGAATCAGTTAAGCCTAACGCTTGAAGTGTTTTTATAGCGTCGTTTAAAACAGATACACCTTTGTCTTGAATGTTAACCTGACAATTTTCCAAAGCATCTTCATGAATAAAAGTACCTCGATATCCTCTTGCGACTATAATTAAATCTCGCTCTAGGTGTTTATATGCTTTAGCTATAGTGTTTTGATTAACACCAAGCTCATTCGCTAATTGTCGAATCGAGGGAAGAGCAAAGCCGGGGGTAATAACTTTAGTTCTAACCAGTTCTTTCACTTGTTCCACCAATTGAGAAAAGATCGGTGTACTACTGTTTATATCAATTTCTATTTCCATCGGATTATTTCAGTAACCTTTATAAATTTTCAAGAACAAAGCCTTTTGGCATTACTATACCTTAACTTTATTAGATGTACTACTTGATCTATTAATACATCTGTATTATATTTCATTTAGCTTGTACTAGTTGTTTGGTTAGTACAACTATAAACAAATCATTAAGGAGTTACCATGAATAAGTTGAAAAAGAATAAAACGATATTAATACATTCAATTATATGGGCTGCGGCTGCATTTTTGTTTGCTTTTATTTTAAAAGGCAATGAACGAGTAGAACTGATGTTTATGTTCTTTGTTATCGGTTGGTATATCTCTCATCGAAATATAGTAAAAAGATTCAGTACCAACAGCACCGAGAAAAATTGCAACAAAGATAACTCTTCATGCTGTTCATAAGTGCAAGTTAAAAGTCATGTACACCGGTGGTTGTTGCTCTTGTAGGTGAGCTTTCAAGCTTACAAGCGCAGCGCACAGTTCTTTTAATAATGGCTTGCTTTTTCGCCCTTACCCCCCAAAAGCTCTAATGTCTATCGTGTTTATCTGCGAAAAAAGTGGGCTAAGTTTCTTTGTCGTACCATAGATCTTTTAGTGAAAGTCCTTGTTTATTCCCTTTACCTAACAATACGGCTATGTGTTTTTTGAACTACGGGGGTCGCGGTGGCGACAGCACCCAAAGGGAGACTGCCTCCGGCCTCCCTTTGG
>JBMYWR010000094.1:0-12509 GCA_049607625.1 Colwellia sp. | reverse complement strand
TATAAATGATAAAGTTAATCTAACTTTCCAACGTGACCGCGTTTGGGAACGAGCGCTTAACTGCACTCCCAAGTGGGATAAATAATAACTCTCTCCCGCTTACCGCATATCCCTACTGATTACACTAATACAGAAACGCCGCACCTTGATAGCTTTTTCAGTGCAATGATTTCGTCATGCCAAATTGATCGTAATGATTGGTACATAGGCTATCAAAAAATTGTTAGCACTGTAGCAAACGCTAAAAACGAGACTGATATAAGCGAACAGCTATTATGGGATCTTTGGTATAGCCGAGACAATTATATCTCAAGCTTAAAACAGGGTGCACTATCTAAAGAGGAGTTTGAATTATCTAAGAGTACTTTAAAAAATATTACTAAAAAAATAATTAGTAGCCAATCTTTAGTCACTTACCAAGAATGTGTAGAAGACTTACAAAAGCTGAAAGACGATGGCAAGGTAAAATATTTGCATAAAGCTCTACTCAATCGTGTTTTTGCGGTCGCTGCTCCCCAACATTTTTCCACTACCGTTACCAAAGATGCATTTGAGTACATATGCTCATATTTCACCCAAAAATGGGGGGTTTAAATATAAATACTCTAACTGGTTCGACGCTAATATTAAATTAAAAGAATTTATCCATGCTAACTTAGGCGATGACTACGATGAGTTACTAATAAATATAGTACTTTGGGTAATTTACGAAGAAAAACACTTAAGTGATTTAGCATCGAGAGAAAGTGACATAACTCTAAAAACAGCTATTAGGAAGCAAGTTGAGTCTATAGAGATACAATTTAGAGAAGCGGAGTTAGAGAGGCAATTTATCCAGTGGTTGCATAACTCTGAATATTGCCACTATGCGATTTCAAGTCAAAGCGAAGATCTAGGGCGAGCTCACATTCGTGATGTAGTTTTAAAAAGTATAGAAACAAACACAACTTTAATTGCTGAGCTAAAATTTAAATCAAATGCCAAAGAGGATATTGAAGCCGCGATAGGACAGTTACTTCGATATGCTTTATATCCAAACACGGAAGATTGTAGTGAAATATGGGTTGTTGGTGGTAATTATCCACTCACTGACGAGTTAACATGGTTCAATGAAATTAAAAAACATGTAAACTTAAAATTGAAGTATTTTTACAAAGATCCGCAAAGTAATCAGTTCTTCGAAGAATAACCTAAGTAAGTTAATCTGATATTCAAAGCATAGCCAAAGCACGGCATAAAAGGGAAGCTATACGCTTCCCTTTAAAATATTCTTAAGCTGTTTGTGCTTTTAAATTTAGCCAATCTTGTCCTTTTAAGCGCTCCCAGGCAGCCAAAATATGAGCAGGCTTCATTTTTGATTTTCGTGCATTCCAACTATGCACTGCATTAATGAGCGCGTCGTCAGTAATGTCATTACCTTCTAACTCATTAGTGGCAACCCAATGTACAGTTGAAAGTAACTCCATACCGTTTTGCGACTCAAAGCCTTCTATTAGCCTGGCTACTTTATCAAATCGTTGCTTTGTTTCAGGGCATGCTTGCAAATAGTTAAGTGCCTCAATAGCCGCATCATCTTTAAGCTCTATTGGCGTATCTGGCTTGTTTATGCCGTCTGCATAACCAGTAATAAAGTGGCCTTCCATTTTATCTAACACATGGCGAAGTACATCAGCATAAGGGCCATAATGATGTTTTTGAAATATCACCTTGTTTAGTGGTTCACCCGCTGCCGTTAAAAAATACACAAGCTTTTGTACTTCTAATAGCGATAAACGATAGCCAAACCCTGTAGAGGTGTAACGTTCTATCAAACCTAAAACGGCAGCTCTACCGAGTGTCATATCCGGTCTTTTAGTTTTATTAGGCATAGCCTGGGCCGTTGGTGCATTTTGTGGCGGGTATACACGCCATTCAACATCTGGTAATTCACTTAAAGAGCTCTGTATAAGTGAATCAACTGCATGCCAATCTAAGCCCCCTAAGCCGCTGCCTAATGCAGGTAATGCGACAGATTTAAGGCCTAAGCGTTTTACTTCAGATTTTAAACTACCAAGCCCTTGCTCTATATATTCAAGTTTAGACTTACCCTTCCAATGCGCTTTAGTCGGAAAGTTAATAATATAAAATGGTGCATTAATAGAATTAAGCTCAACAGTTAGCACTTCACCCGTTACCAGCTCTTTATCATCACAAGCTTTTTTGTATACCTTAAAATTATCAGGAAAGGCCTTTTTAAATTGCAAAGCAAGCCCTTTACCCATTATCCCTACAGTATTAACTGTGTTGATAATAGCATCAGCTTGATCATGTAAAATATTGCCAGTTTGATAAGTAATCATCTTAACCTCAGTAGTACCACTGCGGTCTAACTACGACCTCAGGTTTATGCTGCACAGTTTGAAGTAGCTTATTTACTTCATTAGCAACATCTTGTGTTTTTACGCCTATTTGGCGAATAGCTGCCCATTGTACAGATTCAAACGCTAAAAACTCAGCTTGTTTTTCTTCTTTAAAGTCCTGCCAATAGCGTTCATTAATAATACGTTTAATATCTAACTCATTAATACGTGTAAAATCCTCAATTTGCTCTGCATAGTCTAAATCAGCATGAATATCAGTAAAAAAGCAATGTTGGTTCCCCAAGCGCACAGTTTCTATGTCACTAATTAAGTGTAATACCTTATCTTGCCCACCATCAAAATCATCATGACCGCAATGGATAACATACAACATGACTGAACGCGGGCAAAAATTGAATGGCACATACTGGCCAATCGTACCACCCGCAGCCACTTTTACAGGGCGAACTAAACGACGTTGCTTAATATGGTTATAGCCAATATTTTGGTTAACTAGGCCAAGCTCAATACGTTTAGCGTCAGACCATAGGCAACCTTGGCCTAAAATACTAGCCAAGTTATCAATGTGCGTAGTGTGCGAGACCTTGACCGCCATAATTAGTCCATTGCCTGTACAGAATTAGCTAAACGCCTTTCATGGCCTAACGGTGTTGTATAAAAGCGTTGTTCGATACCATATAGCAAATACTTTAATTCATCATCAGTTGTTACTTCAAATTTACTGTTATCTTTATCAAACTTAAGCTTTTGCTCACAGTAGCTATGAATATAAGAACACATTTGGTCTCTATCTTCAGCAGGCATAGCAGCAAGAGTGTCCATAGCTAAAGCAACTCTCTTGCGATTTGGCTTCGATACTTTTTCGCTGCTAAAATCACCTGAAAGCTCTATAAAATCTTCTTCAAGAAAGCTTTCAACCTCTTCATTAGTTGCTTCTTTGTAAAGCACATCGATACCTTTAAAAATGCTAGATATCGTTGCTAAGCTTCGAAAAACTAACCTATCTTTCCCTTTAAAGTAAACAGCATCAGCAAACTCATTAACAACCAAACGCTTCTCAGTGTTTTCAAGTTCCGCAACCTCGCCAAAAGCAATCATCTTCCTTGTAACAAATAGAGAAGGTGTTATTTTTTGAAAATAGAAATCACCCGCTTGAATCGCTAATAATAAATTAATACTACTAAACTTATCTTTTGAAAGGTCAAAATAGTCCTTAGAGTCATACTCCTTTTTCAATATATCAAGGCAGTATGGCTGCTCACTAAAGTTATCGATTTTAAACCATGAATCCTCATCCAAATTATGATCAGGGGCATATTCAACGCATGCCTCATCTGTAACGAACAACTTATTAAACAGTGTCTTTCCTGATATAAGTTTAAAAATTTTCCTTTTACTATGCCCTTTTATTTTAGCTAGTACGTGATCCATCAACTATCTCCGTTCAATAAATGTGTAATTATTAATTCGGTGAGATTCCTCAATAACTATTTCTTCAGCGGTTTTGTATTCATGTCTGCTGATCAAAAAGATTGCACCACCATTTTTAGTTTTTAAATTGTAAAACTCAAACCCAAACAGTAGAAAAAGAGGATTAAAATATAATGCCTGCGATAAAAATGTAAAAACAAATAAAACGCCATAAACAAAAAACAAGGTTTCCCAGTTCATAATACTCAAGGCAACAAAAAAGTAACCTAAATAGCTCGGCAAGAAACTATTATTTGCGTGTTCCATATCTATAACTTGACCCGTTTTAAAGTCATCCTTACCTAGGTATCGACTTAAATAGATACTCACCCCTGTAAAAATAACGGGCACTGTAAAATAAAGCCCATAAGACACCATGTTGTGCATTCCCACAAGGAACGTACAATCATCAAAAAAGTATCCTAAAGTATAAGCTTTTTGTACTAGGAAAATAATCACCAGTAACGAGGTAGCATTAAATGTGAGTAGCAATCTAAATAGCAAATTCATTCAACTTAATCCTTTTCTGTTGGCAAAATTAAAAGCTTAACCTTCTAAAATAAAGCCTTGTAGGTGTTTATCTACTTTGATTCTCAGTTTGAATGGCGGGATAGTACTACCCTCTATATTCTCAAAGTATGCTTTAGCTTTATCTATATCAACTGTCGCTTTTAAGTTATCGAATCGGCCAAATTGATTTATGTTTTTCTCATTAATTACACTGCCCATTAGTTCAATTAAAAGCGATTTATCAACACCTAAAGCATCAACTAATGCATTGATTTTGGCGTTTTCTACGTTGTTTTGATAATCATTTATGTAATCTCTAAAGCTATGCCCATCGACTAACTTAGCATCACCGCGCTGTAAGTCGTGCAAAAACAGCTTAGCGTACTTTTGCTCGTTTTGAGTGAGTGATGAAAACGACTTATGTAGTTCGTTAAGCGTAAGCTCAACACTAGCTTTATCCTGGCCTTGATTTAGCTCTTTTAAATATTTATCAAAGCGACTATTCATATAATCGGTATCGATTTTTCCAGTGTCAATTTCAGTCAAGTAACCGCTAATATCAAAAGGTACTTCGCCGCCACCAGCGCCGCCACCACCATCTGAGCCAGCAAGTTCTTTATAACGTAATACCAAACACAGGTAGGTTTGTTCGTCTATCGCTAGCGTTACTTCACGCTCATTATTATCACCAAAAGTGTGCGTGAGTTCTTCCCAGTGTAAGCCCTGCACTTTTGCTGCCTCTAAGTGCTGGTTAAAAGTTTTAAATAAATCTGCAAACTTAGCGCAAGCTTCAAGATCTTCGGGCAGCTTTTCAAAATTTTCAACGTTAGCACTTGCAAATAGCTCTGTTATGTCTGCGGCTATTGTATTCATAGCTTCAAGGTTGCTTTCTAAGCGGTCAACAAATAAGCCTATAGGTCGATCACCCGAATAGAGTTTAACTGCATCGTTAATGTGTTGTTCCATGGTGTGAGGATAGCGGTAGTAACGAATAATACCGTGTGGTTTATCTGGCCCAAATAGGCGGTTAGTGCGCGAGAAGGCTTGAATAATATTTTGGTATTTAATCACTTTGTCTAAATACAAGGTATTAAGCCATTTAGAGTCAAAGCCTGTTAGCATTTGATCTACTACTATAAGTAAATCTAACTGCTTTTCTGGCTCTGTGTGTATGCGCTCATAGGGCTTTTTATGGGCAAGACGTGCGGCTAAATCTTTTTTAAACTTACCATGTTTTGCAAAGTCAAAGTCTTGCCCATAACGTGCATTGTAATCAGCCATAATCTCGTCTAGGCCATCACCTTTAAAAGTGGGGCCTCGATCGCCGCTACCGTCATTATCAATATTTGGGTCAAACAAAGCAGATATTTTGAGTTCGGGTTTGGCCGCTTTTAAACGACGGTAGTAATCAATAGCCTCAGCAATACTGTTAGTAGCTAAAATTGCATGAAATTTATTAGCCTGGCTTAATATATCCCATTTATCTAAAATATCACTCACTACCTCTTCTTGATGAGCATCAGTTAAGTATTGGCTTTTAGGCACGTAATCTTCAATACCCTTATGATACTTACCCGTCGCATCTTTTTTGCCCGCCATAGGCACATCATTCATAAAGTGGTTAAACTTTTTCTTTTTAGCGGGGCTGCTCATGGCATCAGCCACCGAGTCAGCTTTTGCCTGGGCTAACGCCACCTCTTTTTTTATGTCGCTGTCTTTAAAGGTAGGCACCTTATAAGGGTCAAAGCCTAGCACGTTGCCGTCGCGTATCCCGTCGGCAATACTGTAGCGATGTAATTCGTTACCAAATACAGTGCTGGTGGTATTGCCGCTTTTTTCGTTCTCTTCTTGAATCGGTGTACCCGTAAAACCAAAAAACAATGCACTGGGAAAAGTACGCTTAATAGTAATCAACATATCACCAAAGGTTGAACGATGTGCTTCATCAATAATAAACACCAAGCGCTTGGCTTGTATTATTTCAATATCGGCAGAGTTAGTGGCTGTGCCTTCATCATCAACAGCTTCAAAAATATTACTCATTTTTTGAATAGAGCTAACTATTAACGTTTCAGCCGGATCAGTACTTTTTAACTTAGAAATTAATACACCTGTATTCTCTGTTGCCTGTACATCTTCCCCGTCGCCGGCAAAGTTGCGGTACTCTGCAAGTGATTGAGTACCTAACTCAATCCTGTCCATCAAAAATATAACTTTGTCAGCATCTTTAGATTGAGAGATTAACTGTGCAGACTTAAAACTGGTCATGGTTTTACCTGAGCCCGTGGTATGCCATATATAACCCCCTAGGCGCTCGGTATTCGAGCTTATTTGCTTCCAATTAGTTTTAGCTACTTTATCGGATATCGCATTAGCAGCGTAATACTGGTAGCTTCGCATTACTTTAAGCACACCGTCGGTATCGTCGGCCACGGTATAAAAACCAATAAGCTGATGCGCCATAGGGATCGACAGTAAGTCAGATGCAATATCTTTCCAGTAATTTTTGGGCTCATTCATAAAGTCGGCCCAGTTAAATTGATAATCTGAGTTAAAATTGCCGTCTAAGCCTGGGTTGGCAAAATATTTAGTCTCGTTCGGCTCCATAGCTACAAACACTTGAATAAGCGAAAACAGTCCACTAAAAATGCCCTCAGCACTGTATTTTTCAATTTGGTTTACCGCTTGGCTTACCGGTACACCGCTACGTTTAAGCTCCACATGAATAACGGGCATACCGTTAATTAATAACAACACATCTCCGCGCCTATCGTTACGTAAAGGGCTTCCACGTTCAAATTTTGGTTGCTGTACTATTTGGTAACGGCTTTGGCCTGCGGCTATTTCTTGGCGGTCGTATATTTTTAGGCTGACCTCTTTACCTAAACGCTCTGGGTGGGCAGGGTTATCGCGCTTAATGGCCACCGTTTTACCATTAATTAAACCATTCAACTTCAGGGGAGTTTTAAGCTCTTTTATTTGCTCAATAATCTGCTGCATTTCACCGCTGGTAAGCGGTATATCGTTTAATCGGTCTTGTTGGCGATTATTTTCAAATAAAATATTAGCCCAGTTTTGCAGTAAATCAGCCTCGGTTTTATTTTTTAATATTTCAGCTTCCCAGCCTTTATGGATAAGTACTTCAATAAAAGCCTGTTCAAATTCTGCTTCGGTTTTAAACGTAGTCATTGTTTTTTTTATTCCGTCCTTGTTATACAAACATTTTATTCAAACAGGCCTGCTTGATATTTTTGAGTTTGGTGATTTGTTGCTGGTGTTGGTTAATCAGTGCATCGAGTTTTTGGAAGTAATTACCTATCTTTTCCTGTTCAGAAGAGCTTGGAATAAATATTTTTATATCCATAACTTTCGTTTTAGAGATGTTGTAACGAGAAACTCCTTGAGCCAAAAAAACAACTTGCTTTCTGAACGCTCTGGTCCTCAAAATATATGCCAAAAAATAGCTATCAATTTTTTGTTTTGGTCGGTAACCAAAACAAAAGCTATTTAGGTACATATTTGGCGTATCGCTCATCCAAACAGAAGACATTCCAACTTCTTCAGGAGTTTCTGAAGAAGTAGTGAAAAAGACATCACCTTTTTCTACTTCGTTTTGATTTTTATCAATCTCCACCGGCTCGACCAAATTTTGATTTGAAATCGCGTTTGAAAATACATTCATATACGTTACAAATCTACCTTGCCCATGGCCAAAGTCATCTTTCGTCTTACCTGCTAATCCTGTAAATGTATCACCTATCTCACCTAATTCTTTCTCATCCCAATCTCCACTAAACTCTTTAAAACGGATTTCTGGGCTAGTTTCGCCTTGTTTGGGGAACATTTTTTCCAGCATGGCTTTTTTAATGTTGCTGAGCTTGTCATGCTTTTGTTGGTGTTGATTGATTAGGGTATTGAGATTTTGAAAAATAGTGCTTATTTTTGTTTGTTCTTGCTTGCAAGGTAATGATAACGCAACTGTAGCTATGTCACTTTGCCCTATCGTGGTCATAGTTGTAGTTTTACCGCCAAGAATAAATTGTTCACGTGCAGATGGTGTTTTAAACGAATATGCTAAAAAAACAGGATTAGTAGTAGCCTTACAAGGCTGCATTCTAATTAAATGGCCATCAAATGTGATGTCATTTCGGTCACTTAAATTAACATTTGAATATGCAATTCCTTCTTTAACTAGAGAAGATCTAGTAAAGAAAATATCGCCATATTCGACTTTGTTTTTCTTGAATTCTTTTTCGTCAAGATCCAAAAGTGAAAGGTTTTCAATATTAATTGAATCACCGGAATACATATCTTTAACATTAATTAGGCGGTATCCCTTTCCCACTTTTTGTGGATCGTTGAAGACACCATTGCTAAATCCCGCCTCAGTTAGGTCTTGCAATTTTTTATGATCCCATTCCCCACTAAACCCCTTAAACCGGATCTCAGGAATCTTCTTATTTTCGCTCATCTTATTCGCCCTTCAATACGTTTGTTAGCTCATTTAAGCCTTGCAGATCAAACTCATTGCCGGTGAGATTGCCCATAATATCGGCAAGTTCGTGCTCAGTGGTTTTAATGTCGTTCGCCACTTGCGAGTAGGTGACTGCGTATTTATCGGCAAGAGCTTGTACTTGGCTGGTGAGTTGGGTAATAACTGCGCTTGGCATCGCCGCGAGCTTATTACTTAATGAGGTAATCCATTTTAAGTGAAGCAGCTCGCTTACTTGCGCGTCAGATAAATTCTCAATCGTTGTTTTGGTTAAGAGGTGCAGTGTAATAGCTGCTTCTTTAACTGCTTTTTTAAGTGCTTTTTCTTCGTCGATTAGTTTATTAGCATTGATAATTTTTGCTTCGTAGCTTTCCTGCTCAAATTTAACTTTGCTGCCTTTTTGCTCTTTCAAGAAGACTTTAGCCGCTTTGACGACTTCGCTATTTACAAAGCCATCTTTGCCTTCTTTTACCGTAGTTTGCTCTTTATCTTCTTCACTTAGTGATTCTAAAGTTTCTTCAAGCTCGCTTGCGATTTCTGTAAGACGAGCTTCTTGTTCTGACAAAGCTAGTAACTCGTCGCTTAGGTGTGTTTGCTGTACTAAATCGAACGGCAGTATGTGGCCTTTCCAAGGTGTATTTGCATCTTGAACCTCAACTTCTTTGCCTTTTTGTTTTTTAATAACCATGTTTGCATCGACTTGTTTAGTAGCGGCAAAGCCTTCGGTTTGTATCATTTCTAAATCTGCGCTGATAATTTGCCATTGATTATTTTGGTATTGGTAGGCTTGGTATTTGTCCACCAGCGTAATAGGCGCTAAGCGTTTAAATAATTCTTCACTAAGTTCTGCTTCTATTTGATTGCGGTTAACCGTTTCCCACCCTTTAATAAGCTTAGAATTTAAGTAATCATTGTAACCATTAAATGCTTGATTGTAGGTAGTGATAAATTCGCGCACTTGTGGATGGTCGCTAATAGTGGCGTTTACCTCTTCTTTAGCTACTGTAAGCTCGCTATAAGCGGCTGACTTAGGCGTAAACAACACAGAATGTAATCGCGGTAAAGCTTGCCAATACGTTTGTAGCTCGGCTATTTCACTGTTAGGGATACCACCAAGCATAGTGGCGTGTAAGTCCCAACTTTCTGCTGTCACAGAGGAATCTACATAACGGGGAATATTTAAGTTGTAGCCGTTTTCACGAAGGGTTTGTTTACTTACTATTTTTGAGAACTTATCAATACTTTCACGGTTAATGACTGCATCGGTCACTCGTTTAATATCACTCGCTTGTAGTTTGTTGTTTTTGCCTTCTTTAATAAAATGTTTAGAGGCATCAACCACTAGCACATCAGTGTCTTGTCGCTTTTGTTTAAGCACAATAATAACGGTTGGAATACCTGTACCAAAAAAGATATTAGCCGGTAAACCAATAATCGCTTCGATGTGATTATTTTCAATTAGTTGTTTACGTATTTGACCTTCTTCACCACCTCGGAATAGTACACCGTGTGGCAGTACAATGGTCATAATGCCATCGGGCTTTAAGTGATAAAGGTCGTGCAGTAAAAAAGCAAAGTCGGCTTTGGTTTTAGGTGCAAGGCCAAAACGCGAATAGCGAGGGTCGCTGTCTTTAAAGCTTGGATCCCAGGCTTGTGAATAAGGCGGGTTTGATACAACGGCATCTACGTATAAAGGGTTGTATGTAGCAAGCGGATCGCTTTCATCAAAGTATGGCCAATCGTCTTCTAAGGTATCGCCATTACGGGTAGTAATGTTGTCGGGTAAAATACCGCGCATGATCAGGTTCATACGGGTTAAGTTGTAGGTACTCTCTTTTAGTTCTTGAGCGTAGTATTTAATATCGTCTTTACTTTTTGCATATTTTGCAACTGAACTACCTATGTTTATTAATAATGAACCAGAACCACTGGTCGGGTCGTAAATTTCAATTTTATCTTTATGTTTTAGTTCATGCGCTGTGATTTCTGACATGAGTAATGACACTTCATGAGGTGTATAAATAATGTCGTTTTCGACAATTGAAAAATTGTTACCACCCCGTATTTATTGACTTAAAGAGTGGTAACAGTTTTTGAGGAATTTACTCTAAAAACAGCAGTAAATTTAGGCAGGAAAGTTCAGTTTTGTTACCAAATCTATCGCTTTTTATTGGATTGAGATAACACCGAACCTGCAAGTTCTTTTGTATCTTTACTGTACTTATCGCTTTGGAGTACCTTTGATGCGAAGTCTTCCATGTCAGCACCTGTTTGCTTGCTAGTTCCTTTTTGCGACAGAGCAGAACCAGCTAATTTTTTGGCAGTCTTAGAAGCATTAGGATCGGTTAATGTTTTAGCGGCCTTAGATGCTACACTTTGGGATGTCTTCTTTGTGTTTTTACTCATAGTAAATACCTCATGGTTGTTAATTTAATTATGTAAATTTAGAGTCCGTGTTTTAGCCTTTCAGCAAAGCCATTACGCTCAGCCAATACCTCATCGTACATGTTGTAAACCTGCTGAATGTGCTCCCACAATGACTGATTTTGCGTTCTCAAATCCTCGGCAAGCTCTTTATAATCAAGGTTCGATTTTTTTAACGATTCAACTTCTTTCTTAAGCTGCTCATTTTCAGTACCAACAGCAATAGCCTCCGCTTTATGTTTCTGACGCTTTTGAGCGGTCTGAATATCCGGGATTTTCTCAGGGTTAAACTTGTAGATAGCAGAGTTTGAAATTCCTAGTCGTTTCGCAACTTGGCTAACGTTAATTTTTTCGTTGTTGGCTGCCATTTCAGACAAGGCCGTATCAATTTTGTCTGCCATTGTGATCTCAACTGATTCGCTCATATTAGGCTTCCTTCACTTTTATCGTTAACTGGTCAATGATGATATTGGCGGCTTCAAGGTTGTCATTTAATGCCGTACTAAAGGCTTTTAATCGCTGCTTTATCTCTGACGGAAATTTTTCAAATGCAGCTAATTGCGATTCACATCGCTTTTTAACAACCAGCCAGTGTGGTAAATGTCGAGGTGTTGCAATGTAGCTATCGCACCATACACAGTGGCTTGGATCTGCTGCATTACGAACTTTACATTCCGATCCCTTGGTACAGTAACCATGTGACACGCCTCTAAAGTTGTTGGTATGTTTAGCAGCAAACGTGATCAACTCTTCCATATTTTTAAAGTGAGGGGTGCTTCCAGTGGTAAGGTCATCTGCCAGTATCTCAGTTAACTTGGCGATAAAATTTTGTCCGCCTTTTCCTGCTAGCGTGCCGTCTTGCGCTGCGCTCACCATATCTTCCATTGCTTGCGAGATCATAAACTCAGAGAAACTTTCGGTTAGTCCAATTAACTCCTCCATAGACTCATATCCTCGTTGGCTGTAAACCAACGACATCATGTTCTCTAAATGTTTGTACTGATACTTAATATCGTCTAAATCACCCAAGCGGTTTGCGACAATAAACCACGCAAAGGTATGTCTAAATTGATGGGCCGTAAAATTGAAGAAATCGCCTACTTTATATGGCTTCTTAAACTTTTTATGATTTGAGCTGACGGATTGGTAATTGCACCCCATGCGCTCAAGTTCGGCAATATCGTGGTCAGTAACTCTAATCGAAAACATTTTGTTTATGTTGTTAAAGCCATTTTTAGTGGACTTAGTATTTA
>JBMYWR010000093.1:0-12624 GCA_049607625.1 Colwellia sp. | reverse complement strand
ATAAAAAGAGTATTAGTGATAAATATTAATTGCTCAACGGCTTGGTTTATGGTTGAATTACTTTAATATTTTATAGTTGTCGGGAGTTCCTGTGATAGATGCCGAAGGCTATCGAGCCAATGTCGGCATAGTTATAATTAACAACAGGGGACAAGTATTTTGGGCAAGGCGTTTTGGACAGCATTCTTGGCAGTACCCTCAAGGTGGGGTTGATGAAGGTGAAACAGCCGAACAAACCATGTATCGAGAGTTATATGAGGAAGTTGGCTTAAAACCTGAGCATGTCAAAATTGTTGCATCTACGAGGCATTGGTTAAAATATAAATTACCAAAGCGTTATATTAGGCATGACAGTAAGCCTGTTTGTATTGGGCAAAAACAGAAGTGGTTTCTATTGCAATTAACCGCTCCTGAATCATCAGTCAATTTATTACACTCTTCTCATCCTGAATTTGATGATTGGCGTTGGGTAAGTTACTGGTATCCAGTACGACAAGTTGTGTCATTCAAACAAGAAGTATATCGAAAAGTGATGAAAGAATTTGCCCCACATGGGTTGTCTTTCTCGTTTGAAAAGCGTCCTGATAAGCGTAAGCGTCGTTAATAATTATAACTATGAACAGGTGTAAGAACATTAATTTGCTAACTTACACAAAAAGACCTGCTTATTGCAGGTCTTTTTTTTAAAGCTACTTTTCTTATATTTTGTCTAATTTAAGGCAAGTTCAGGTTAATTTAAAATTCACTGTCTACTTAGTGACATAAAACACTCCTTTATTGAGTTAATCTCAATTGAAG
The DNA here is from genome assembly GCA_049607625.1 of Colwellia sp. Lineage (GTDB taxonomy): Bacteria > Pseudomonadota > Gammaproteobacteria > Enterobacterales > Alteromonadaceae > Colwellia. Next base: position 11,826 of record JBMYWR010000093.1, on the reverse strand, counting down.
TCGTGATACCAAACCCATTAATTACTTTTTCATTTTTAAGGGTCAAAATAAATAACTACAGCGAGTTAAAATCTAAAAGTAGAATAATATTTAGAGGCTTGTATTTATCTCTTTTTTTTCATGAAAAGTAGCACATTTATTAAATGAGATTGGTATAAATACGCAATTTAGAAATAAAAAAGGTTTTTGATGTTAATTACAGTATTCAGTTTATGTGCTCTGTTAGGGGCGATCGTTGGGGTATTAGCTGGTTTGTTAGGTATTGGTGGTGGTTTAGTTATCGTGCCTGCACTTGTCTATTTATTACCACAATTGGGAGTGGAGGCAAGCTTGGTAATGCCTATGGCTCTGGCAACTTCATTAGGAACGATTGTTGTAACCTCATCGAGTGCTATGTTAGCACATCATAAAAATGCCAACATTCCATGGGATATTGCAAAACCACTCATTATTGTTGTTGCTTTAGGTTCGTTTTCAGGGGCATTTATTGCCGATATATTATCGACAGAAGCTCTGCAAAACTTTTTTGCTACAGCTGTTTTGGTACTTGCTAGTTATATGCTTTTTGCCTTGCGTTCAGAACGTTCAAGGCCTATGCCATCTATTTATGTTCTCCAACTTGCATCGTTTATTGTTGGTGTGATAGCCAGTTTAATGGGGATGGCAGGCGGTGCTATTTTAGTACCCGTGCTAACTTATTTTGGTGTTAGTTTAAGACACAGTATTGGTATTGCAACAGTTTGTGGAATTGCTGTAGCACTCGCTGGTGCAACAGGGTATATTTATACCGGACTCGATAAAGCCGATTTACCATCATGGAGTATCGGGTATGTTTATTTACCCGCATTACTGGGTATTGTTCTCACTTCTTCTGTATTTGCACCTTTAGGTGTTAAGTTAGCTGCTAAGTTACCTGTTAAATCCTTGAAAAAAGTTTTTGCATTATTTCTGATTTTAGTTGCTATCGAGATGATGTATAACTAACTCGAAATATGTTATAAATGTCTTTTGCCAGTTAACAATTAATTAGTAGTAATACTTTCAAGCTCAGTGTTGTAAAATTTGCACAATAAAAAGTATAAAAAAGCTAAAATATTAGACCTAGTCTAGAACAATAATGGACGTAAAATGACAGCAGAGTTTTTAACATTCCCGGTAATCGACCCAATTATTTTCAGCATAGGCCCTATCGCATTAAGGTGGTATGGCATGATGTATCTTGTTGGTTTTATTGGCGCTATGATCATAGCGAATAAAGCCGCAGATAGAAGTAATGGCGAATGGACAAGAGAGCAAGTAAGCGATTTACTCTTTTATGGTTTTCTAGGTGTTATCTTAGGTGGTCGAGTAGGGTATGTGCTGTTTTATCAGTTTGAGTATTTCTTGGCTAACCCTGTTTACCTCTTCGAAATTTGGCAAGGCGGTATGTCTTTCCATGGTGGTTTGCTTGGGGTTATTTTAGCTATTTATATCTTTGCTAGAAAAACAAATAAAGCATTTTTAAGTGTTGGAGACTTTGTTGCTCCGCTTGTTCCTATTGGTTTAGGAATGGGGAGATTAGGTAATTTTATCAATGCTGAATTGTGGGGGCGTCAAACAGATGTGCCATGGGCTATGGTATTTCCTACCGATAAATTACAAGTACCAAGACACCCATCGCAGTTGTATGAATTCTTCTTGGAAGGTGTGGTTTTATTCTTCATGGTAATGTGGGCATCGAAAAAGCCTCGCTCATTAGGTTTGGCTTCAGGTACTTTCCTTATCGGTTATGGTGTGTTCAGAAGTATTGTCGAATTTTACCGTGAACCTGATGCTCATTTAGGTTTATATTTATCGTTTATTTCTAAAGGGCAAATATTAAGTATCCCAATGATTTTAGCTGGGATTTTTATTATTTATATCGGTTCGCACCTTCAGCAAAAAGCAGATATAGCCAATAAAAAAAGTAATAAACAGCGAACAAAAAAATAACATTAGAGTAAAAATTAAAGACAACAGTGAGTGAAAAAGGATAACGATGCGAGCTTATTTAGATTTATGTCAACGAATTGTTGATGAAGGCACTTGGATTGAAAATAAAAGAACAGGGAAGCGTTGTTTAACCGTTATTAATGCCGACTTAGAATACAATGTTGCAGATAACGAATTTCCGATGATAACCACCCGTAAAAGCTTTTTTAAGTCGGCTATTGCTGAGTTTATCGGCTATATTCGTGGTTACGATAATGCTGATGATTTTAGAAAGCTTGGCACTAAAACCTGGGATGCTAATGCTAACTTAAATGAAGCGTGGCTTAATAATTCTCTCCGAAAGGGGGAGGATGATATGGGCCGAGTCTACGGCGTACAAGGCCGTGCTTGGGCTAAGCCAGAAGGTGGAACGATAGATCAATTACAAAAAATCGTTGATAACTTAACAAATGGCATTGATGATCGCGCAGAGATTATGACTTTTTATAATCCAGGTGAATTTCATATGGGCTGTCTTCGTCCATGTATGCACACTCACAATTTTTCACTGGTGGGCGATACACTTCATCTTACAAGCTTTCAACGCTCATGTGATGTACCATTAGGTTTAAATTTCAATCAGGTACAAGTGTTCTTCTTTTTAGCTATTATGGCTCAAATTACCGGTAAGAAGCCTGGTAAGGCGTATCATAAAATAGTGAATGCTCACATTTATGAAGACCAATTAGAATTAATGAAAGAAGTGCAGTTAAAGCGTGAACCCCTTCCTTCACCAAAGCTTATTATTAACCCTGAAATTAAGTCTTTAAAAGATTTAGAAACTTGGGTAACCATGGATGACTTTAAAGTAGAAGGTTACGAGTGCCATCCAGCAATAAAGTATCCCTTTGCTGTTTAGTTAGCCTGGGTAAAGTTAACCTGAGTAATAGACAGGTTAGTTAACCTGAGTAATAGCTGGGTTGCTTAGCAATAAAAAAGCGAATAGCACTTTTTAGGTGTTATTCGCTTTTTAATTTTCACTTATGTTTTGTGATATGAATGTATATTACTTCATTCTACTTTTTAATTGCGCTAATGTTGCGTGTCTTACATCTTTTCCTTCTACAAGGTAGACAATATATTCACATAAGTTGGTGGTATGATCGTTAATACGTTCTAACGCTCTTGCGCACCAAGTAACTCTTAAAGAATTTTTAATTTCTCGTGGATTTTCCATCATTTTAGTAACCAATAAGCGTGAAATATTGTCAAACTCTTCATCAACAATATTATCATTTTTAATAATTTCTAAGGCAACACTAACATCCATTTGAGCGTAGGCATTTAAGGCCTTATTCAACGTTTCACTAACATGTTTACCTAAATGCTTTAATTCAACTAATGGTCTTGCACCTCCTTCTTCTGCAAAGTTACCCTTAGCGAGTTTTATGGCGTTTTTACCAAACTTAACCGATTCATCTCCCATGCGCTCAAGATCTGTAATGCTTTTAATGACACTCACTAATAAACGTAAATCACTTGCAGCTGGTTGTCTGCGAGCCAATATTTTCGTGCAATACTCATCAATTTCAAGTTCCATTGCATTTACTTCATTATCGCGTTCTATTACTTTAGCTGCTAATTTTTCATCAGCATTAAGTACAGCGCTTAAACCATCATTTACTTGCAGTTCTACTAATTCACCCATTCTCATAACAAGGGTTCTAACTTCTTCTAACTCTTCATTAAAACGACGAGATATATGTTTATCTAGATGTAGTTTAGACGTAAATCCAGAGCTCTTTTCTATTTTAGTTTTAGATGTCATGTTTTTATCCTTTTAACCAAAACGGCCAGTAATATAGTTTTCAGTTAATTTGTGACGAGGGCTAGTGAAAATATCATCGGTTTTGCCCATTTCAACTAATTTCCCCATGTGAAAATAAGCTGTATTTTGTGAAACTCTTGCTGCTTGTTGCATAGAGTGAGTAACAATGGCAATAGTATATTTCTCTTTAAGCTCATCAATTAACTCTTCAATAATTGCTGTAGCGATAGGATCAAGCGCAGAAGCTGGCTCATCCATTAATATCACTTCAGGACTTACAGCAATGGTTCTGGCAATACATAAACGTTGTTGTTGACCACCCGATAAGCCCGTGCCTGCTTCTTTTAATCTGTCTTTTACTTCATTAAACAAACCTGCTTTTTGTAAGCTTGTTTCGACGACTTCATCTAGCTCTTCTTTACTACTTGTTAGGCCATGAATTCTTGGTCCATAAGCTACATTGTCATAAATGGACTTTGGAAAAGGGTTGGGCTTTTGAAATACCATACCAACCCTTGCACGAAGTAGTACTGGGTCTAAACCTTTTGCGTAAATATCTTCATCATCAAGCATTAATTGACCGGTAACACGACAAATATCAATAGTGTCATTCATACGATTTAAACAACGTAAAAAAGTTGACTTACCACAGCCCGAAGGGCCAATTAACGCAGTAACTTGGTTCTTAGCGATATCTAAACTAACATCATGAATTGCTTGTTTATCAGCATAAAATACATTGGCATTGCGAATAGACATTTTAGCGTTGTCGGCGTAAATGTTACCTACGGTTTGAGTTAACTCTATTTGAGCTAAGTCGTTTTGGTTCATTTCTGTGTTGTTTATTTCAGTACGGTTCATTTCAATTTTGTTCATTTCAATATTGCTCATTTATTTAAAATTTTTTAAAGCTGGCTTCTAAAGCTAGCGAATAAATTTACTCTTAAAAGATTATTTCTTTTCAAACTTAGAGCGTAAAACGGTTGCCGTTAAGTTAATCACGAGCAACAGTGATAGTAAGACTAAAATAGCTGCTGAAGTTTTTGCTAAGAATGCTCTTTCTGGACTATCTGCCCATAAAAATATTTGTACCGGTAATACCGTTGCAGAATCGACGATACTGGTAGGTACATCGACAATAAAAGCCACCATACCAATCATTAATAAAGGTGCAGTTTCGCCTAATGCTTGAGCCACGCCGATAATGGCACCTGTTATAATGCCGGGCATCGCTTGTGGTAAAACATGAGAAAAAGTCACTTGCATTTTTGATGCACCTAAGCCCATCGCCGCTTCTCTTAAAGAAGGAGGCACTGCTTTTATCGCCGCACGACTAGCAATAATAATGGTGGGTAATGTCATTAATGTAAGTACTATTCCCCCCACTAAAGGTGCAGACCGAGGTAGGCCAAATACGTTAATAATGACCGCTAAACCGAGCAAGCCAAATACAATCGATGGAACCGCGGCTAAATTATTAATATTAATTTCAATTAAGTCGGTAATTTTGTTTTTCGGGGCAAACTCTTCTAAATATATTGCTCCAGCTACACCCAGTGGGAATGAGAATAATATGGTGACAAACATGGTCAACAAGGTTCCCATTAAAGCACCTTTGATACCCGCTAGCTCTGGCTCTCGTGAATCTCCAGAAGTAAAAAAACTTATATTAAAACGTGCGTCAATGCGCTGTTCATTATCGAGTTTTTCAATCCAGACTGCTTGTTGCTTACTAATACGAAGACCTGCTTTTCCACGGGCAAAGTCTTCTTTTAGGTAACTGTCTACATCATCATCTAACCTAACCCAAACAGGCGTGGTTTTATTTAATTGTTTAGGTGATGCTAATAAGAAGTCTTTAATTGTAAACTCTGCATTAGTCGAAAAAAGCTTGGTTAATTTACGCTTCTCTTTTCTCGTCATTTTTTTACCCGACTCTGCTGCAAATATAGGGTAAATTGAGTTTCTTAATACCTTTCGATACTTTGCTTTTTTTAATTGCGTCGTTAACTCATCGCCAGTTAGTGTTTCATCAACACCAAGTGATTTACTATCGAAGTTAACATCAAGCTTAACCCAATGTTGATGAAAAGCAGGTAGCGCTTTTGAGGTGATATCACCTATTAGTACAATAACGAGGAGAAAACCAAAAATAACCGCGAAAAGTCCTGCGATTTTAAAACGACGTTCTTTTTTGTGTCGCTTTTTAAGGCTTTGCGCAACTAACTTAGTTGTAGATGATGCACTAGCTTGGGTTGCTGAAGTTTCTTTATCAGACATATCTGTGTTTACCTTACTCTTTAATTCCGTAGCGTTTAATGATGACTTATCATTTGAATTAGTCATATTGCTCTCTGTATTTTTGAACCACTTTTAACGCTAGAATATTTAAACCAAGCGTAGTGATAAATAACATTAAACCTAAAGCAAAAGCTGCTAATGTTTTCGGGCTATTAAACTCTTGGTCGCCAGTAAGTAATGTAACTATTTGAACGGTTACGGTTGTAACAGAGTCTAACGGGTTAGCTGTTAAATTAGCTGCCATACCTGCTGCCATAACAACAATCATGGTTTCACCAATAGCGCGAGAAACAGCTAATAAAATAGCACCAACAATGCCGGGTAGCGCGGCAGGTAGCAATACTTTTATTACCGTTTCAGAGCGGGTTGCGCCCATTCCTAATGAGGCTTCTTTTAATGGTGTTGGTACGGCACTTATAGCATCTTCAGATAATGAAGAGACGAAAGGAATTATCATGGTTCCCATCACTAAGCCAGCAGCTAAGGCGCTCTCAGAAGCGACGCTTAAGCCAAAGTGCTCACCCACATTTCTTATTACGGGAGCAACGGTTAATGCCGCGAAAAAACCATATACAACCGTTGGTATACCGGCGAGTACTTCTAACATCGGCTTTGCAATGCTACGAAGTCTTGCACTTGCGTACTGAGATAAATAAATCGCGATCATTAAGCCAACAGGAACCGCTAATAGCATAGCGATAAGGGTAATTAACATTGTGCCGGCAAATAAAGGTACAGCACCAAAACTACCAGAGCCTGCTACTTGGTCGACGCGCATTGCTGTTTGAGGACTCCATTGGGTACCAAACATAAACTCTGTTGGAGGAACGCTTTTAAAAAATTGGATTGACTCAAATAAAACAGAAACCACGATACCTAGTGTGGTTAAAATAGCGATGGCAGACGATGCAACAAGAATGCCGTGAATAATGGATTCGGACTTTTGTCTGGCCTTGTAGTTAAGGCTAAACTTTCTAACTAAAACGATAACACTACCGACAGCGATTACTAATACTAGGGCTGTTTTTAACCAAGAAGCATCATTATTAAGTGTTTTTAATGTTAAGGCTGCTTGATATTGCGTTTGTATTGCTTCATCACTAGCAGCTTTAGCGCTTTGAATTAAAGCTTGCGCTGTTTCTGATGATGCCAGTGAGTGTATGTTATTTAAGTATAAACCTAAGTCGACACTTGAAAGTGCTTGAATATGTTCTGGCAGGGTACTGGTAAGAATTTGCTCAACAACCAGTTGTTCAGCGCTATTAAAAATTAAAAGTGCAATTAATGCAGGGATACCACAAACCATGGCTGTTAATAAGCCAAATTGTTCTGGAAGACAGTCGAGTGATTTTTTATTCTCAAAACCACCGGCAACTTTCAAAGAACGCTTTATGCCAAACCAGTAACTAAAAAGTGACAGGAAAACTAGCAAAGCAAAAAGAAAAGATGAATTCATAATTAAGACCATTTATTTCTGAAAAAGCAAAAGATTAAACGGCAAACACCGTTTAATCTTTCAGAAAGTTTTGTAATTTTTACTTCAACGCTAATGGTGTAAGCGATAAAACATTTTTACGAAGTTCTACTAGTTTTTCTTCACCTAAAGGGATTAAACCTTTATCGGTCAAGTATCCATCTTCACCCATCGCTTCATCACTTGTATATTCAGTTAAGAATTCTAAAATGCCAGGAACTTTGCCAACATGAGCATTTTTAACATAGAAGTAAAGAGGACGTGATACAGGGTATGAACCATCTGCTATCGCTTCAAATGAAGGACTTTGGCCGTCAATGATAGAGCCTTGTAGCATATCGCTATTTTGGTCTAAGAAGCTAAAACCAAAAATACCGTAAGCCTTCGGGTTTGCTGTAAGCTTTTGCACGATTAAGTTATCGTTTTCGCCCGCTTCAATATAAGCATGATCTTCACGAACGCTGTGACAAATTTCTTTGAATTTAGATTTGTTTTGCTTTTTGATAGCCGCAATCCAAGGGAATTTTTTACAACCACCTTCAAGAACTAACTCAGCAAATGCATCACGAGTACCAGAGGTTGGTGGCGGGCCTAATACTTCAATTTTGTTAGCTGGAAGAGTAGGGTTTATGTCACTCCATAGTTTATATGGGTTAGCCACTAATTTTTCGCTGCCATCTTTAGCTGGAACTTCCTTTGCTAAAGCTAAGAATAATTCTTTACGGGTAACTTTCATGGTGTCAGCTTTATTAGAGTTAGCGACAACAATGCCGTCATAACCTAGTAATACTTCAGTGATGCTTGTAACACCATTTTTAGCACACATGTCAAACTCACTTTTTTTCATGCGACGTGATGCGTTTGATAAGTCAGGTGTGTCAATTGCATTGCTTGCACAAAACAATTTCATTCCACCACCAGTACCCGTTGACTCAATTTTTGGTGTTTTAAATTCAGTGTTTTTACCAAAGCGTTCAGCTACCACGGTTGAAAAAGGGTATACCGTTGAAGACCCAACAGCAGTAATAGTATCTCTGCTTGTTTGTGCATGAGTATATGCACTTGTTAATGATGTTGTGCTAATGGCTAGAGCCAGTACAAGTTTGCTTTTTAAAGTGTTCATATCAACGCTCTTTAAGTTAATTAATATTTTAATTGATGTTTCAATTTAGATTTTTCATGAGCTCAATTAAGCCCGTTAATTTAATAATATTGTTTAGCTAAGTACTTTTACTTAGTGCAGTGTAAGAAAGTTATATGACGGTTAGGTGAACGATTTATTACATTTATGTGACAACGCTTTAAGAGTGAAAAAAAATTTGCTCATAGGGGTTGTGTTAAATGAAAATAGGTGTAAAAATAACAATACAAACAGTGTAATTAATTCTTTACGTTTTTAGTGTTTTGTTTATCGTTTAGCTGTAGGTCTTTAAAACTGTGCTTTAGTGTTTACATATCCTCTGAAAAATCTTGTCTTGATAGCATTCGTATTAATAAAAACTTTGTGTGAAATGCCCTATACAAAGAAAAACTGAACCCTTAGGAAATATCATGGAAACAAATATTAAAAAAAGTACTTTAAATGACATTCATGTTAATGCTGAGCATGTACTCATAACGCCTGAAGAACTTAGACAGGAATTACCTTTATTAGATAGTGGTAGAGAGTTTGTAAAATCTGCACGTAAAGTGATTGGAGATATTATTCACAAGCGTGATCCAAGACTATTAGTGATCAGTGGTCCATGTTCTGTACATGATGTTGAAGCAGCTAAAGCCTATGCACGTCAATTAAAGCAGCTTCATGAGCGTCATAAGGACTCTTTATATGTTGTAATGAGAGTTTACTTTGAAAAGCCACGTACAACCGTTGGCTGGAAAGGCTTGATTAATGACCCACATATGGATGGAACATTTGATGTAGAGTCTGGTCTTCGAAAGGCGCGAGAACTACTTATTTACTTAACAGAGTTAGGTTTACCGCTTGCAACTGAAGCATTAGACCCAATTAGTCCACAATACTTAGCTGAGTTATTTAGTTGGTCGGCAATTGGTGCGAGAACAACTGAATCGCAAACCCATAGAGAGATGGCAAGTGGCTTATCTATGCCAATAGGCTTTAAAAATGGTACTAATGGTAGTTTAGGAGTTGCAATTAACGCACTACAATCTGCAACACATTCGCATCGTTTTATGGGAATTAATCGCCAAGGGCAAGTGTCATTGATTAAAACTTCAGGTAATCCAGATGGACATGTTATTTTACGTGGCGGTGCAAAGCCTAACTATGACGCAGAGAGTATTGCTTTATGTGAACAAGAGCTGGCAAAAAACAAATTAGAGCTAGGTATCGTAGTTGATTGTAGTCATGGTAATTCAAGTAAAGATTTTTCACGTCAACCGCTAGTGGCTAAAGATGTCTTTGAACAGATTGTTGCAGGTAATAAATCCATTATTGGTATTATGCTTGAAAGTAACCTTAATGCAGGCAATCAAAGTGCCGACTTAGCGATTGAAGAGATGGCTTACGGTGTTTCTGTTACCGATGCTTGTATAAACTTTGAAACGACAGAGCAACTACTAGAACAAGCAGAGCAGAAATTGCAGAAAGTATTACCACAACGTGTTAAAGAACTATGTAAAGCCTAATGTTCGCTTAATAGGCAAAGCTATTTTTCAACAAAATATAAGTGCGGCTTAATGCTCGAATACATTGAGCATTTAACTTAGAAAGATAGAGAAGAGCAGGGTATACTGTTTTTAATAATAATTTTAAACAACAGGTTTAGTAAATACTAACAATGAGTGATTTTGATAAAAAATTAAGCCTTCTTAGAGATGAGATTGATGATATTGATAGCCAGTTAGTTTCTTTACTGGCTAAACGGTTAAAGGTCACCAGCAAAGTCGGCGAATTAAAGCGCGCTGAAGGTAAGCCTATATTCTCTCCGGAACGTGAAGAGTCGATGATTGATGCTAGAAGAGCACAGGCATCAGAAGCTGGGATTAATCCAGAGCTTATCGAAGATGTGCTGCGCCGGTTAATGCGAGACTCTTATAAAAGCCAAGATGCTAGCGGTTATCAATGTATTAACCCTGCATGTGAAACGGTTGTTATTGTGGGCGGAGACGGGCAGTTAGGTAGTGTTTTTGTTGATCTATTTAAACGTTCAAACTACGACGTTGCAATTGTTGGTGAAGCTGATTGGCCAATAGATGCATCATTGCTAGCAAAAACCAGTTTAGTTATTGTAGCTGTTCCTATTAACGTGACAGAGCAAGTGATACAGCAATTAAGTAACTTACCTAAAAAGTGTATTTTAGCCGACTTTACTAGCGTTAAAGCATCACCATTAAAACATATGCTTGAAGTGCATCAAGGACCTGTTGTTGGTTTACATCCTATGTTTGGCCCTGATGTAACAGGTTTAATTAAGCAGACTATTATTGCTTGTGACGGAAGAGAACCTGAAAAATACCAATGGCTTCTCGAACAATTTAATGTTTGGGGGGCAAAGATTTACCCTGTTGCAGCTAATGAACATGATCAAGCCATGTCAATGGTACAAGTTATGCGACATTTTTCCACCATTACCTATGGTTACCATTTAATGGAAGAAGGGGTCGAATTAGAAAGCCTGATTGAAATGAGTTCGCCTATATACCGACTAGAGTTAATTATGGTTGGTCGATTGTTTGCACAAAGCCCAGGTCTTTATGCTGATATCATTTTTTCAAATAAAGATAATATTAGTATGATGAAGCGCTTTGCTCATCGCTTTTTAACATTATTAGAGGACGTTGAAAAACACGATAAAACCTCTTTTATCGCAAAGTTTGAAACCGTAGCTTCTTGGTTTGGTGATTATGCGGATGACTTTTTAGCAGAAAGTAAGTCTATGCTAATTAAAGCGAACGAAGTGAAAGCGTTGAAGTAATGCTAATCCAGCGTATGTCTTTTGGTTAGCACCTAAATACATCATTCATAGTTGGGTGGAAGTTTATTTCGATGGACGTTGGACAGACTTAGAAGATTTTATATTGAATGAGTAATACTTAACGTCAGTACAGTACAAATTTAGCCAAGTAAAAGGTGAGTTTTGTGGTTATGGTGTTGCTACTAAATGTTTCTCTTCACCTGATATAGATTGGCGTGGTAAAGATAACTACATACAAAAAGAAGGTGTTCATGATGATTTTGGACTTTATGACTCCCCAGATGAGTTCTATCGTGAAAAAGGGACTAACCAATCTGGAATTAAACGCTGGATGT
>JBMYWR010000092.1:0-12777 GCA_049607625.1 Colwellia sp. | reverse complement strand
AAAAAAGAAAAGGTAAAGCATGTTAGAAAATAAAATCAACACAGAACAAGATAAAGTGTTATTCGAACTTAGCCCACAAGGTGTTGCTCAGGTGATATTAAACAACCCTGAAAAACATAATGCTTTCGATGACAACATTATCTCACAGCTGAAAAACCTTTTTCTCGACATCGCTAAGCGAGACGACATAAAAATAGTGGTGCTTTCTTCAAAGGGTAAAAACTTCAGTGCAGGTGCAGATTTAGGCTGGATGAAACGCATGGCATCGTATTCATATGAAGATAATGTTAAAGATGCGAGCGAATTAGCAAAAATGCTACATGCATTAAACTTTTTACCGCAAACAACCATAGCTCAAATTCAAGGTGCTGCTTTTGGTGGTGCCGTTGGTTTAGCAAGTTGTTGTGACATTGTTATCGCAAGCGACAAAGCGAGCTTTTGTTTAAGTGAAGTAAAGCTTGGCCTTATACCGGCGACAATTAGCCCATATGTGGTGCAAGCGATGGGTGTAAAAGCTTGTCGAAGATACTTTCAAACGGCTGAGCGTTTTTATGCCCAAAAAGCGCTTTCACTTGGCTTAGTCGATGAAGTGGTTGAGAGTCACTTATTAACGATGAAAGTGGATGAAATGGTAAGTACGTTATTACTGAACAGCCCTGCAGCAATGAAAGCCGCTAAACAGTTAATCGTTGATGTAGCCCATAAAGAAATTAATGATCATTTATTAACTCAAACCAGTGAGCAAATCGCCAGCATTAGAGTATCCAAAGAAGGCCAAGAAGGGTTAACGGCATTTTTTGAGAAAAGAAAACCTAGCTGGCAAATAGACTCATAAAGCAACTCTTTACTCAGTTACTTTTACTTTAATTTTCACTTTAATTTTTACTTTAACTAAAACTTATATAACAAATTACAAAGCCAAAAGGCCAAACTATGTTTCAAAAAATATTAATAGCAAACCGTGGTGAAATCGCCTGTCGTATTATAAAAACAGCAAAAGAAATGGGCATTTTAACGGTTGCTGTATATTCCGATGCAGACAAAAATGCCTTACATGTGCAACTTGCCGATGAAGCGATTTATATTGGTGGTTCACCTTCTCGCGAAAGTTACTTAGTGGTAGAGAAAGTCATTGAAGCAGCCAAAGTAACTGGCGCAGAGGCGATACACCCAGGTTACGGTTTTCTGTCTGAAAACGCAGAGTTTTGCCATGCTTGTTCTGAAAATAACATCACGTTTGTAGGCCCACCTGTTAGTGCTATTGAAGCGATGGGCTCAAAGTCGGCGGCTAAAAACATTATGCAAGCGGCTAATGTACCATTAGTACCAGGTTATCATGGCGAAGATCAGTCATTAGCACTTTTAAAGCAATCGGCTGATGATATGGGCTACCCTGTGCTTTTAAAAGCAACCGCAGGTGGTGGCGGTAAAGGTATGCGCCAAGTTTGGGACAGTCAATCATTTAGCGATGAATTATCCGCTGCCAAACGAGAAGCTATGTCATCTTTTGGCGATGAAACCATGCTAGTTGAAAAATACCTCATCGAGCCTCGTCATGTTGAAATACAAGTCTTTTGCGATAATCACGATAATGCGGTGTATTTATTTGAGCGGGACTGCTCAGTGCAACGAAGACATCAAAAAGTAATAGAAGAAGCGCCCGCTTTTAAAATGAGCGAAAAGTTAAGAAGCGCAATGGGTGAATCAGCTATTCAATCAGCAAAAGCAATCGGTTATCAAGGTGCTGGTACGGTTGAATTTTTACTTGATGCAAATGGCGAATTCTATTTCATGGAAATGAATACACGTTTACAGGTAGAACACCCAGTTACTGAAATGATCTCAGGACAAGATTTAGTAGAGTGGCAACTACGCGTTGCTTTTGGCGAAGTACTGCCTAAAACACAAGAACAACTTCAACTTAATGGTCATGCTTTTGAAGCCCGTATCTATGCAGAAGATACACAAAACGATTTTTTACCGGCAACAGGTACACTGCATCTACTTAAAACACCACAAACCAATAAACATGTGCGTATAGATACTGGTGTTCGTCAAGGCGATGAAGTCAGTGTGTACTACGACCCAATGATTGCAAAGTTAATTGTTTGGGATGAAGACAGACCAAAAGCGTTAAAACGCCTAGCGAAAGCCTTAAGTGAATATCAAATTGACGGCGTTACCACAAATATCGACTTTCTTTATGATGTTGCGACATCAAGTCCTTTTGTTAAAGAAGAAATAGATACCAGTTTTATTGAAAAAAACCATGATGCCCTTTTTAGTAAAAGTAAAGATAACTCGCTTACTGAACAACTACAAAAAGACCTTATTACTGCGGCTTTATACTCGGTTTTATCTAATCATGAACGTGCAACTGAGAAAGCCTTAAATAGCTCTGAACCTCACTCGCCATGGCATAAACCGTCTGCATGGCGAATGAATGAAGTGCAATCTCATCAATTCTGTTTTTCTCATGGTGAAAACTATAAAGTAACCCTAGAGCAAAATACCTCGGATGGAATGTCAGGTAATACAGAGGAAAACGCTTATAAGGCTTCAATTACAACTGAGCTAGCATTAGATAAAAACCCTCAGAGCCTTGAATTTCACTGCCAAGCTAAGCTAATAAAAGATGGCCTATTAAAAGAGAGCACTTTAAATAATAGCTTAATGGTTACTTTAAATGGTCATAAAACTCAGGTAACCATTAGCGATATAAACGATGAAATTAAAGTTTATAGACAAAACGGTATGACAAGCTTAAAACGCGTTAGAGCTGATTTAGGCAACGCAGAAAATCAACAAAGCGCAGGTGGATTATGTGCACCAATGAATGGAACGATGGTGAGTGTCCTTGTTAAACCACAAGATAAAGTAGAGAAAGACCAGCCCTTAGTGATTATGGAAGCAATGAAAATGGAGCATACCATTAAAGCGCCGTTTTCAGGTGTCGTAAATGAAGTTTATTTTGCACAAGGTGATATGGTTGATGGTGGCGCAGAGTTGCTTGATATAACGCCTGTTGAATAAACACCTTTTATAACAAAAGGTTTGAGATGAAAATAGAAGGTAAACAAGGAAATAAACGATGCTAGAAAATAAGTCCACATTACCTAAACAAGTAAAAATTGTTGAAGTAGGCCCACGCGATGGCTTACAAAATGAAGCCCTGCCGATTAGCGCGAAAGACAAAGTAGCCCTAATTGAAATGCTAGCAGAGTCAGGACTCACTTATATTGAAAGCGGTAGTTTTGTATCCCCAAAATGGGTGCCACAAATGGCAACTTCGGCTGAGGTTTTTAACCTGATATCTCGCAATGATAAAGTTACTTATGCCGCATTAACCCCAAATATGAAAGGTTTTGAAGCTGCTATGGCTGTAGGCGTTGAAGAGGTCGCTATTTTTGGCGCTGCTTCAGAAAGCTTTAGCCAAAAAAATATCAACTGCTCTATTGATGAAAGTTTGAAAAAATTTGAGCCCATTATGGTCGCTGCAAGTGATGCCGGCATTAAAGTGCGTGGCTACGTGTCTTGCGTGCTAGGTTGTCCTTATGAAGGTGATATTGACGTAAACCGCGTGGCGGACGTTGCTAAAAAGCTTTATAACATGGGCTGTTATGAAGTATCACTAGGCGATACCATTGGTGTTGGTACCCCGACTCAAGTAAAAAAAATGCTGTCAGCTGTTGCTAAACAAGTGCCGCTAGATAAGTTAGCTGTTCACTTTCATGATACTTATGGGCAAGCTTTAGCGAATATTTATGCAGCGCTTCAACAAGGTATTAGCGTTGTCGATAGTGCAATTGCAGGCCTTGGTGGCTGCCCTTATGCAAAAGGCGCTTCAGGCAATGTGGCGACTGAAGATCTTGTTTATATGTTAAATGGCTTAGATATTGAAACCAATATAGATTTTGATAAGCTACTTACCGCTGGTTGGTTTATCAGTGACAAGTTAAATAAACAGCCTGCCTCAAAAGTATCGCTTGCTAAACGTAACTAAAAGTCGTTAAAAACAGATGTTTTTCTAAACATCTGTGATGAAAGAAAGAGTTCATCTAAACAGGTCATCTAGAAAATTCAATGATAAATAATGAATAAAAAAATGACGGTATGTAGAAATTAATTTAAATATTAATTTCTACATACCGTCATTTCGACTAATTAATTATAATGAAAGCAATCCAATGATTGCCGCAGATTTATTTATTCGCTAACGTTTATGCTAGCTAACGTTTCCGCTAAATATAACCAAGTAGGCAATACCGTATCAGGGTTTAGTGACACACTGTCTATCCCCTCTTCCACGAGCCATGCTGCAAAGTCTTCATGATCAGATGGACCTTGACCACAAATACCTACATATTTACCACGCGCCTTACAGGCTTTAATCGCCATTGATAATAATATTTTGATTGCAGGATTACGCTCATCAAATAAATGCGCAATAAGCCCTGAGTCTCTATCAAGCCCAAGAGTTAACTGCGTTAAATCGTTTGAGCCAATAGAAAATCCATCAAAGTAATCAAGGAACTGATCAGCTAATAAGGCATTAGAAGGTAACTCACACATCATAATAATACGTAAGCCGTTCTCACCGCGTTTCAAACCGTGTTCAGCTAAAATATCAATAACTTGAGCCGCTTCCTCTAAGGTTCTAACAAAAGGAATCATCACCTCAACATTGGTTAAGTCCATGTCATTTCTAACACGCTTAATCGCTTCACATTCCAATGAGAAACATTCTCTAAAATCTTCAGAAATATAACGAGAAGCACCACGGTAACCAATCATCGGGTTTTCTTCGTCAGGCTCAAATGCTTCGCCACCCACTAAGTTGGCATATTCATTTGATTTAAAGTCAGACATTCTTACTATCACTTTTTCAGGATAGTAAGCTGCAGCAAGTGTTGAAATACCTTCGGTAAGTTTTGCGACATAAAACTCTACCGGGCTTTCATAGCCAGCAATAATATCCGTTATTTCATCTTTTAAATCAGCAGACTGTTCATCAAAGTGAATTAGCGCTTTAGGATGAATACCAATCATTTTATTGATAATAAATTCTAAGCGCGCTAAACCTACACCTGCATGAGGCAGTTTAGCAAAAGCAAATGCTCGGTCAGGGTTACCAACGTTCATCATCACTTTAAGCGGTAATTCAGGCATGTTGTCGATTTCAGAAGTTGTGACTTTATAGTCAAGTTGCCCTTTGTAAATAAAGCCCGTATCACCTTCTGCACAGCTTACCGTTACTTTATCGCCAGCCTTAATAAGAGAGGTCGCATTACCACAACCTACAACGGCAGGAATACCCATTTCACGTGCAATAATCGCAGCATGACAAGTACGTCCACCGCGATTAGTTACAATAGCAGAAGCGCGTTTCATGATAGGTTCCCAATCTGGGTCTGTCATGTCAGTAACGAGTACATCGCCTGGTAAAATTTTGTCCATTTCATCAAGAGAGTCTAAGACTTTCGCTTCACCACTACCAATTTTATGACCAATAGAGCGACCTTCACAAATAACTTCAGCAGCCGTTTGTAACTCAAACTGTTCCATTACATTTGAACTTTCACGACTTCTTACCGTTTCAGGTCTTGCTTGTACAATATAAAGCTTACCGTCTAAACCGTCTTTTGCCCATTCGATGTCCATAGGACGACCGTAATGCTTTTCAATGATCACAGCTTGTCTTGCTAAGTTTTCAACTTCGCTATCGGTTAATGAGAAGCGATTAGAGTCTGCTTCATCAATATCAACGATTTCTACTTGTTTATTATGCTCTTGCGATGCGGTGTAAACCATTTTTATCGCTTTACTACCGATATTACGACGTACAACAGCAGGTTTACCTTTCGCTAATGTTGGCTTATGAACATAAAATTCATCAGGATTTACAGCCCCTTGTACAACCATTTCACCAAGACCAAAGCTTGAAGTGATAAAGACAACATCTTCAAAGCCTGACTCTGTGTCAATAGAGAACATAACACCAGAAGCTGAGATATCACTTCTTACCATTTGCTGAATACCAGCAGAAAGTGCTACACCACGGTGGTCATAGCCTTGATGAACGCGATAAGAAATTGCTCTGTCGTTAAACAGTGAGGCAAAAACATGCTTAATTGCCACCATAACGGCATCTAATCCGCGCACGTTTAGGAAGGTTTCTTGTTGCCCTGCAAAAGAAGCATCAGGCATGTCTTCTGCTGTTGCTGAAGATCTTACCGCAAATGACGCATCTTCAGTAAATTCTCCGGCTAGCTGAGCATAAGCTTGCTCGATATCTTTTTGCATTTGCGGCAAAAACGGGGTGTCGATAATCCATTGTCTAATGGTTTTACCGCACTCGCCTAGCGCTTGAATATCGTCAACATCTAACGTATCAAGTAACGTATAAATCTTTTCATTAATTCCACTTTGCTCTAGAAACTCATTGAAAGCAAATGAAGTTGTTGCAAAACCAGTAGGAACTTGAACGCCCACATTATCTAAATTTGAAATCATCTCACCAAGTGACGCATTTTTACCGCCGACGCGATCAACATCACCCATGCCTAAATTCTGATACCAAAGTACGTTTTCTTGCACAAGTATTCTCCGTTAGTAGAAAGAAAAAGTTATAATATGAACTCATAATATTCTACACTGATGGTTAATTAAAAAATATGTCTTTTTGTAATTAAAAGGCAATAAAAATGAAAACTTTCAAGGCGAGTAACAAATAATGAGAACAGCTTTTTATATTTCCGATGGCACAGCCATTACCTCTGAAGTTTTTGGTCATGCTTTGTTGTCTTTATTTCCCACACAGTTCGAACACGAAACCATTCCCTTTATAGAGACAAAAGAAAAAGCGTTAGAAATAAAAGAAAGAATAAATAAAACCTGTGCCCGTGATGGCGAGCCTGCCTTGGTATTTCACACCTTTGTAAATAATGATATTAGAGAAATTATTGATAGCTGTGATGGGATTATTTATAACTTTTTAGAACATTTTGTTGCCCCGCTTGAATCACAACTGCAAATGAAAGCAAAACCCACAGCGCACAGAACCCACAGTATTCATGAAAATAGTTACGATAATCGTATAGAAGCCGTAAATTACGCACTTGCCAATGACGACGGCACAACAGGAAGTAACTATGAACATGCTGATGTTATTTTAGTTGGGGTTTCACGCTCAGGAAAAACCCCTACTTCTTTATATTTGGCACTTCAATATGGCATTAAAGCGGCAAACTACCCATTTACCGATGACGATATGGATGAACTGTGCTTACCTGACTTTCTAAAAGCCCACAAAAAGAAACTCTTTGGTTTAACCATTGATGCACAACGCTTAATGGATATAAGAGATAACAGACTATCGAACAGTAAATACGCTTCTGCAAGGCAATGTAGAATGGAAGTAAGAGAGGTAGAAAAACTCTATAAAAAAGAGCGTATTCCATTTCTTAATACCACTACGTTTTCGGTAGAAGAGATAACCGCTAAAATTCTCAGTGAAACAGGTTTACAGCGATATAAATACTAGTAAAATAATAGATACAAGTCTCATCTAATATGTGAACTAGTATGATACGATGCCTTAGCAAGAAAGTCGTTGTTTAGATTTATTTAACACCTCTTCCTGCTTTTACCCCCTTTTATTGAAAACATTGAATAAATTCGGCAGTCGATGGTCGTCTATTCAAACAAATGATGACAAACAATGACTATAAAAACAGATGAACTACGCACGTCACTTATTGAGAATTTAGTATCACCTCAAGAATTAGCCGAGCAAATACCTTTAACACAAGAAACAGCTGACTTTATTTTAAAAAGTCGTGAAGAAATTGAAGCGATTATCAGTAAAAAAGATAACCGCTTATTAGTGGTTATGGGACCTTGCTCCATTCACGATACTGAAGCGGCAATGGACTATGCTCGTCAACTAAAAGTTCTTCAAGAAAAATATGCGAAAGAATTACTGATTGTTATGCGTGTTTATTTTGAAAAACCTAGAACCACGGTTGGCTGGAAAGGTCTCATTAGTGACCCTGATCTTGATAAATCTTTTCATGTTGCTAAAGGGTTAAACCTAGCAAGGCAGTTACTAGTTGATATAAACAACTTAGGTTTAGCCGCCGGTACAGAGTTTTTAGATATGGTTACTGGCCAATATATTTCTGATCTTATTAGTTGGGGAGCCATTGGCGCTCGTACAACAGAAAGCCAAGTGCACAGAGAGCTTGCTTCTGCGCTTTCATGCCCGGTTGGATTTAAAAATGGTACCGACGGAAATATAAAAATAGCTATCGATGCGATAAAAGCCTCTAGCGTTCCACATGTACTTTACTCGCCAGATAAAAGCGGACAAATGTGTATATACAAAACGCATGGCAACCCATATTCACACGTTATTTTACGTGGTGGTAAAGAGCCAAATTATCATAGCCAAGATATTCAAGATACTGCAGCAAAGCTTATCAGTGCAGATATATCACAAGGCATTATGATAGATTGCAGCCATGGCAATAGCTATAAAGACCATAACAAACAAATCGATGTAGCACGCTCTATCGCCGAGCAATTAGATAACGGTGAAAGTAACATTAGTGGTGTTATGGTTGAAAGCTTCATTGAAGCGGGTAACCAGTCTGTAAAACCTGGAGAGCCTTTAGTTTATGGGCAAAGTATTACCGATGCGTGTATCGATTTAAGTGTTAGTGAAAATATTTTAACGCTACTCGCTGATGCTGTTTGTAAAAGAAATGGTAAATAAGTTTATAAATTAGCGTAGTGCTTTTAAAAAACTAACTCTAAATTTTATTTTTTTACATTTATATTTACATTAACAAAGAGCTTTATTATGTCTTCTGATAGATTCGGCACCAGTGCCCATTATAAACAACAAGAAAAAGGATACAGAGACAGAGCGTTAAAACTCTTTCCTTGGGTGTGTGGTCGATGTGCAAGGGCTTTTGAGTTTTCAAACTTGAAAGAACTTACTGTGCACCATGTAGATCACGATCATACCAATAACCCTAACGATGGTAGCAATTGGGAGTTACTTTGTATTTATTGTCACG
The DNA here is from genome assembly GCA_049607625.1 of Colwellia sp. Taxonomy (GTDB): domain Bacteria; phylum Pseudomonadota; class Gammaproteobacteria; order Enterobacterales; family Alteromonadaceae; genus Colwellia. The sequence continues at coordinate 3,694 of JBMYWR010000092.1, read as the reverse complement.
ATAACGAGCACGATAAATACACAGACCAAGCGCAATACCAACGTGAAGTCATTGCCGGTGACAATAATCAAGACACAGCAACCTACAACCCGTTTGCTGATTTAAAATCTATGTTGAAAAAGTAGCATTTGGGTTTATGCTTACTTAAATATCGAAACACGATTGGGAATATATAAATAATGAAGTCATTTCAAGAAACGTCGAAAAAACTATCTAAAAAAGTATTGAAACAAATAATCACTCATTCAGCACTGTGCTTAAGCTTAGTATCTACAGCTGCTTTAGCCAAAGCGCCTTTAGTTTCAATTCCTACTCATGATGCTTTTTTCGATAGTTTAAAAGCCCTTTGTGGAAAATCTTTTGAAGGTAAAGTAGTTGTTGATAATGCACCTCCTTCAAGTTTTCATACCAGTAAACTAGTGATGCACGTAAGAAAGTGTACTGACAGTGAATTACAAATACCATTTCATGTTGGCGAAGATGCTTCTAGAACTTGGATTATTACAAAAACAGGCAGTGGTTTAAGCTTAAAACATGATCACCGTCATAAAGACGGAACCGATGATATCTCAACCATGTATGGCGGTCATACGGTTGATGCCGGTTGGGCACAAGTACAAAGCTTTCCTGCGGATCAATACTCGAAAGAACTTTTTGTAAAGACAGGCATTCCTCAGTCTATTGGCAACACATGGCAAATGTATATTTACCCTGAAAAATTTACCTACCGTTTAATTAGACAAGGGCGAGAATTTAGAGTCGACTTCGATCTAACAAAAACGGTTGACCAACCTGTTACCCCTTGGGGATATAAAGACTAATACTACCTGGTCAAGTATCACCACAGAGGCACAGAGAGGCTTCGCCTTACACCGAGAAAAACGAAAACACTTCTGTTGTTCCTACTTTTTGTGAAGCGTAGCGACGCAGTGAACGTAGTGGTAAAACGCGCTTGTGCCTTGATCTTTCCCTTTACTTGCCTCATTAGCTCTTTGTCTCATCTGCGTTAATCTGCGGGCAAAACGGGCTTATCCCTTGATCTTACCAAAAAGCTCTCTTAATTCGCATAATCTATGTAATTCGATGAGATCACTAATGTCTAATCTCTGTTCTCTAATATCTAATCTCGTCCCCTCTAATAAATACCCCCTTGAAATAAAAGCCATACTTGTTAGGATGAGTTCTCACTTTAAAAACGATAAAAATAAACAATATGATCAAATCTTCTTTGTGCGTTCTTGCTCTTACACTTGCTAGCCAACTTAGTTATGCTTCAACAACCCTAATTAAAAATGTAAAAGGCTATACGCTTCAAGATAAAGAGCTTGTTACTTTTACCGCCATTCAATTTACCGATGACAAAATAGATAAGCTTTATAGTAACTCTGCCCCCTTACCTTCTAATGAAAAAATTAAAGTGATTGATGGTAAAGGTAAAACTTTATTACCGGGTTTAATTGATGCGCACGGTCATGTTTTAAGTTATGGGCATAGTTTATTAACGGTAGACCTAGTAAATAGCAGCTCAGAGCAAGAGTCTGTGGAACGTGTCGTTAGTTATGTTAAAGCCAATAGTAAAATATCTGCATCAGAAAAAGAATCTATGAGTTGGATTCAAGGTCGAGGTTGGAATCAGGTACAGTGGCCTTCGAATGAATACCCTAGTGCAAAGTCGCTTGATAAATATTTTCCTAACACGCCTATTTGGTTAGAGCGCATTGACGGTCATGCGGGTTGGGCAAATTCTAAAGCGATGGAGCTTGCGGGTATTAGTCATAAAACGAAAACGCCAAGTGGTGGCGATATAATTCGTGACCAAAACGGACAACCTACAGGTGTTTTTATCGATAACGCTATGAGTTTAATTTTAGATAAAATAGCAGCGCCTACGAAAGCTGAAGATAAAGCAACGTTACTTAAAGCTATGAACTCGCTTGCAAGCATGGGACTAACCAGTGTGCATGATGCAGGAGTTGATGCGGATAACTTATCACTTTATAAAGAGTTAACACTTGATAAAAATATGCCTATTCGCATTAATGCCATGCTTTATTTACCTACTCCTAATTGGCAAACAGTATTGGAAGATGGTGTCTTTAAAAGCCAAGATGACATGCTAACGTTTAACAGTGTTAAAATTCAAGCAGATGGTGCATTAGGTAGTCGCGGTGCTGCGTTAATTGAAGACTATTCTGATCTACATGGTCATAGAGGTTTGCTGCTACATAATGGTCCAGAATTAAATAACTTTATAACTACCGCCATGAAACTAGGCTTTCAAGTAAATACCCATGCGATTGGTGATAATGCTAACCAAATCGTACTCGACAGTTATGAAACCCACATTAAAAGCTCAAACACAGCGCACTTAAGACATCGGGTAGAACACGCACAAGTACTTAGGCTTAAAGATATTCCGCGCTTTGAACAGCTTAATGTCATTGCTTCAATGCAGGCAACTCATGCAACCAGTGATAAAAATATGGCACAAGATAGGTTAGGAAAAGAAAGATTATTAGGTGCTTACGCATGGAGAAGTTTGCTTAATGCCAATGCGGTAATTGCTGCTGGCTCTGACTTTCCAGTTGAGTCTCCTAACCCTTTCTTTGGCCTTCATGCTTCAGTTACTAGGCAAGATCATCAAAACCAACCGACAGGTGGCTGGATAGAGTCTGAAAAAATGACCCGCCTAGAAGCTTTTAATACCTTTACACAGGCTGCGGCATACAGTGGTCATCAAGAAAAAATTATCGGCTCTCTCGCTAAAGGTAAAAAAGCCGACTTTATACTTACAGAGGATGACCCGTTTACTATAGAAGAAAGTAACTTATGGAAAAATAAGGTTATAAGTACTTGGGTTGATGGTAAGAATGTATTTAGCGCAGCACATTAGTTTTGCTTAAGTTAATGAGCTATCATAAAGCCATACATGAACCATAATATAAGCCATATATAAGTAATAACTGAAACGAAAAAGGAAATAACATGAGAAACTTAATCACTAAAATGACAAGAAAAACACTGATTGCGATTACCCTTTTAACCGTTGCTATGTCAACCAGTTTTGCTTTTCATAAAACTGAAGAAATGCCCGTTGCTTATATTATTTCACCGGTTGATGGTGCAACGGTTCCGCAAACATTTGTCGTTCAGTTTGGTTTAAAAGGTATGGGGGTATCACCAGCTGGCATTGAAAGAAAACATACTGGGCATCACCACTTATTAGTGGATGCTAAAACATTACCACCGCTTGATAAGCCTTTAGGAGGTGAAGTAACTCACTTTGGCGGTGGTCAAACGCAAACCGAGTTAACCTTAGAAAAAGGTACTCATACTCTACAGTTAATTTTAGGCGATCATTTACATGTTCCGCATAGCCCTGCTGTTGTCTCTAAGAAAATAACGATAACAGTTGAGTAGTATTGAATTCTGTGAGAGAAAATTTGCGAACAAATTCTCTCACAGAAGACATTTCCTTTTTTACCACTGAGCACACAGAGTCGCTTCGCTACACAGAGGCAGAACAAGACACACAATTTTTTTTGTTTTGCTCGATGTAAGGCGAAGCCTCTCTATGCCTCTGTGGTGATATATCTTTAGTACGACACTAGAAACAGAGATCGCGGCTAAAGCATGCTCCTACAAAAGACATTGGCAGCTGTGCTTGTTAAAACTGTAGGAGTCGGCTTTAGCC
>JBMYWR010000091.1:0-12806 GCA_049607625.1 Colwellia sp. | reverse complement strand
CGTTATGTCATTGTGTATCTCAACTGTCAACAATGATAATCAAACATAGGCCTGAGGCCTTGTTGATTGATCTAGAAACGATAGAGAACAATAGTATTGTACTCAATCAAATGTTAAATGATATTCAACAGCTTAACCCTAAGTTGCCTTTATTTACATATCGAATAAAGCGAAATCATCAAGATAATTTAGCAAAAGTTAGTGTAACTGATGATAGCCATGATATCCGTGAACATTTTACTTTGCCTCTTGATAAATTGACAGACAAGTTCCCTGCAATGCTAAAGCGAATACAGTTCTATATTCAATTAGAATTAGAGTTAAGTTCAATGATTAAGAGGAATGAATCATTAACATATGAATGTAGCCTCCAATTGAGTGAAGATATATTGGAAGTGGATTTCAATAGCTTGTCATGCCAACGATTAATCCATAGTGATGATTTGAATAGTGAATTGTTTGCACATAGTTTGCCCGAAAATACCTTTAGTGATGTTATTGGCCTTGAGCGTGCAAAAAGTAGATTAAAAGAGGTTGTTGGCTGGCTCAAAACGCCACAAAAACTTGCTAGTTTTGGTATTAAGTTACCTAGTGGTTTTTTATTTTCTGGGCCTCCTGGCACAGGGAAAACCTTGTTAGCGAAAGCATTAGCAGGGGAGTGTAATTTACCATTTTTTAGTGTAAGTGCTGCTGAGCTGTCGTCCACTATTGTTGGAGGTACAACAAAAAATATAAAACAGCTATTCACTACTGCGCGAAAATATGCGCCAGCCATTATATTTATTGATGAAATAGATGCAATTGCTAGACAACGAACTAATAACAACGATTCCGCTTCACAAAATAGTAACTTAGTTGTAAATGCCTTATTAACTGAAATGGATGGATTTACTCCGCAAAGTGAGCCTGTGTTTGTTTTAGCAGCAACTAACTTTCCACAATTACTAGATTCAGCAATCACAAGGCCTGGGCGTTTTGATGAAACCATTTACTGTGACTTACCAAATAAGCAAGCACGGGCTCAATTTTTTGAGTTGTTTGCAGATAAACACCAACTTCATTGGCCTAACAATGAATTACAGCAACTGATATCTTCTTCTCAAGGTATGTCAGCTGCAGAAATAGAACAAGTATTAAGAGAGGCTGTTTATCAAGCTGTTGGAGATAATAATATACTTACATGTGATCACATTAAACAATCTATGATACGTATAGTTTATGGTTCACCAACAAGTCATATTATTCTGAGCCAAGAAGAAAAACGTCGCACCGCCTATCATGAAGCGGCTCATTTACTGGCTTATAAATTACTATTCCCTAAACAGCGCATTGACTTTGTTACGATTGAACCTCGAAATCAGTCATTAGGTTTCGTCGCTACCGGAGTTGCAGAAGAATATGAAAGTTTTTCTAAGGTAACCGTAATGAATAAGCTACAAGTTTTGCTTGCAGGTCGAGTAGCTGAAAAACTGTGTAGCGGCTCGATAGATGAAATTAGCACAGGTGCATCTAACGATATTGAAAAAGCGACTCAGCTTGCCATGCACGCTATTTACGAAGGTGGCATTGAGCCCTCAGTAGGTCCAATTAATATAGCTATGATAACTAAATTTGAAGAAAGTGACTTATTAGCTACAGCTCAACAATCGGTTAAACAGTGGTTAGTCGATGCTGAGCAACAAGTTGAACAACTATTAACTCATCATTACCAACAATTAACCCTAGTGGCTGAGGCTTTGTTAGATAAAGAATCACTATTAGCTGATGAAATTGAGCAACTATTTGATCATTAAAAAGCGGCTGAAAAGGAATTTAAATTGTTAGCTAATGTCACCAAAATAATAGTGTTTGCTATAAAGTTAATACCTATAGCAATCCTATTACTTGCATTATTTTTTATCACCGGTTTTTATTTAAATCCTAATATGGGTTTTAATAAATTACTGCAAACTACCGACACTATGAACTATGTTAATAAACGTAAAGAATATGGCCAAATAGTGTTAGCAGGACATCGGCCAAAATTACACAAAATAGCCCCCAATAAATATAAAGTTGAATTTAGAAAGGCACATTTCTTAGGTGTGAACGGTATAGAAAAACGTCGTTATGCTATTAAAAACTACTATTTTCTTATGACGCATACCTCGCCATTGAACTTTAAGTTAGAAGCCGTGAGTAGATATTGGTTAAAAGACGTGACGAATGACTATGAAGTTAAAACAACACGTAAAATACCTGATGAACCAGTTTATGTTGTAAAAGGTTTTGCAGACAGGGCTAGTATTAACCGAAGCTATAGCTATGCAAGCACAACAAAAAGAAAAGCTAAACTAAAAAAACTTTATATGGAAGATATTAGATCTTTTGATAGAGAAACAGTTCAACATTTGGTTAAAAAGTCAGGTGATGCTAGCTTCATGACAAAATGGAAATCAATTTATCAGCCCGAAGAGTTGAATAAACTATCAACCGAACAATTTACCAAAGCATTTAAACAAAAAGTGGGTGATCGGTATCTCATGGAATTTGTTGCCAATCTCAATGGTGATACAGCGACTTATCAACCCCATGTATCAAAGCCTTTTTTAGATAAAAAATCGTGGCTTTTTAATACATTTTATTCGCACATAGATGTTGATAAAGGTTTTTATGTGAATTTCAATTACAGAAATGTTTTTAGTTTGCCTGTAGTATTGGTTTCATTTTTTCTCGCTATTATTTTCATAAGGTTGTATTGGAAAAAGTCTTTTTAATGATAATAGTTAGTCTCTTTACGCTAGTGAATTTTTCGTTTCAAAATTAAACTTGCAGCATTTTAAATCAGCATGAAACATGCTGATTATTGGATTAGTTTATATTATTAATATTTAAAGGCATGATCCGAATAGAAAGTGTTAGAGTTTGTGGAGTTATTATTGCTTAATTCACATTCGTTTTCTAAAGAACAATTGAATATCATATCATTTATCATCTCTAGTTCTTCGTATTCTAATCGTGCTTTATCTTCATGTAATTCAAGATGGTCATTACAGTAAAGAATAATTAACTCCAGATTTAAGCTGTTATTTGTGAATAAGTACCTGCTTTGAAGGACTTTAGAAAACTCAATAAAATCTTGAACGTTATATTGTGTATATTTATGTTTATTATTGCAGTAAAGAAAAAATGGCTTGTTACTCAATTTAAAAAAGTAATAACATCGATCCATAGCTCTATTCATGTATAGCCATAAGAGAAAAAGAGGTTCGATAAGCTCTGAAAATATTGTCATAGTATCAGCTTCTTTTGGGTATACTATTTCGTGATGCATGCTAATAAAATTTTGAAAATATTTGATAATTTCTTTTTTGTAAACTTGAGGTCTCAAATCTTGAAGTAATAAATGATCCATTCCTTTACTAGATACTGTTTTACAAAGCTCTTCATTCCAAATTTTAATTGCAAAACTAACTACATATTGTGATAGCTCTAATGCGTGGCCATTACTTTTTTCAATTGAATGTTTATATACCTTTTCAAGGTTTTGAACTGTAATGTTTATTTCCTTTTTAGTTAGCTTTAAACCATATGACTTTTGATAGTCCGAAAAAAGAGAGCGAGCTAAAGTTCCGTCTTGCTTTCTTTGTAAGTCGGAATCAATTTGTCGTGAAATTAAAAATAAGGTTGATAGAAATATACTGCCAAAATTATTATCGAGGTATCCACTTAACTCTTGAGTTCTCAAAAGTGAACCGCAGATTTGGTATAAATCTAGAGCATCCAATTTATGCTTCAGGTTCCTATCGAAGTGACAAGTATTGAAATACTCTAACTTGTAGTTCGAAATGTTCCTAGCATTTACTAATATACTTAAGATCCATTGATTTTTTTGCTCCCCAGATAGATTAGCTAGGCTTCTTATTTGTTCTTTAAAAACGTAATTACAGTTTCGAATGAATTCTTCAAAGCATTGTTCTTCGAGTTTTGGACTTTGAAGGTTACCTTCTACCCCAACAACACTTTCATAAAGAGTATTTAAGCAATCGTAATAGTCATCATTACTATTGATACATTCTTGCTCCATCATGACAGTAAAATTTTTGAGCAAAAATATGCGAATATGTTCAGAAGAAATAACAACGGATAAGCTTTGGTTTAATTTTGATGCTTCCAAGATTATTTTATTAACAATATCATCAATTTGTGTTTTGAATTCAGTTCCTTCAGAGGAATTTAAATAATTTAGAACAGCTAGGGTATTGATAGATGAATCTTTTTTTAATTTGTTACCTTTAAATGTCAGGGTATTGCTGATAGAACTGAATATTTGAGAATCTTCTACTAAATTAGCTGCTAATAATGAATAACCGAATATATTATCAATGGAGCTTCTTAATTCCTCCAGGCTTTTAAGATCATCACTTACAGATTTATTAATTAGTGTTTTAATCTCTCTAGTTTCTGAACGTTCAGCGATTTCAGCTGTTCGTTGTGCTATGACAATAGCAACATAAGCACCTGACACTGCTACTGCTATGCCTAAAGTTGATGAACTAAAATCTGAAGAGTTACTCCAAGAATCCTTAATGGTACCTATAAATGGAACCTCAAAATTTAATAGAAAAAAATTAAATCCCGCTGCAAGCAAAATAAATAATAAAAGGAGGATAGTAAATACAAATATTGTCTTGTAAGTCATATTATTTTTCTTTATGTAGACCTGTTGAATGCTCTTGTTCTATGAATAAACAAATGCTTTCTATAACTTTTTTTATATAGTTATAACATTTATCTTCACATGAAAATGTAGGGATCTTTGATAATTGGACTTTAAACCAAAAGTTGTTTTCTTTATCAAGAATGGGGTTTCCGCAATAAATCCAATTTGTATTATCATTAACGCCATTTGTACTTGTTGACATTTCATACCCAAATCGTATCGATGGACTAGGTGAAGAAAGTTTTTTGCCCTCTACATGAAAAATGTTTTTTTCAAAAATATTTTTCATGTTTAAAAGGGACGTATTTATATTGTCTTTTTGCATTGATTGAGGTAATGCGAAATTGAATGTAAAGTCTAATGCATCCAAAAGATGGAAAGGAGCATCATTCTTTGTACTTATACCAATAACTACAATATTGTCGCCATATTCATTAGTATATTTCTGTGTTCCAATGCATAAATTGTAAGTTCTCCAATCTCCAGTATATTTCACTGTGAAATTTATTCCATAATCCTTTAATATTTGAAATAAATCTTGATTTTGAATATTTTTAGCCATTCTTTTCCTTTTTAAGTTTAGAACTTATCATTGCTAATCTGATGAGTCAGATATAGCAATGTTTTACACTTAAATATTTATTGAGTAAATAGTATTAACTAGATAACTTTATGATATATATTAATTTAAAGAAATGTTTTTATTATAAAATGCATTAATACTTTATTCTCCCTTTATTTATTAATAGGTGACTGTATTTGGTTGTAGGGAATTATTAATTTGTTTGAAAAACCTAAAATCTTTAACCAGGTGTTGCCCTGTTAAGGTGTGCCATAATTGTTGATAGTTAAACAAAACGGTATTAACACTAGCGACTATGTTCTTTCGTTGCACAGTACCAAAGTATCTAGAGTCGTGACTTAGATTGCGGTTATCTCCAATCATAAAATAGTGATCTTCAGCTACTTCAAACTCAATGGTGTCGGTAATTAACTGGCTATGAATATAGTCGGGTAAACCTTGAGCATAAATTACTGTGTATTCATGTTTTTTGTTGGTATTAACTGAGTTACTTTCTTGGAAAGTATCAAACGAGTATTTGTTGGAATAGGGTAATTGATTGTTCTCTACTAAGTTAACAGTAGTTGGGGTTAGTAATAATTTTTTGTCGTTAATATAAAAGTTATTATCTTTTATTTTTACTGTGTCACCAGGGATTGCCATCACTCGTTTCACAAATAATACCCCGTTATTATCAAAGGCGGCTATGTCACCGCGTTGAGGGTTGTTAATTGCAACAAGGTTTTTCCCAAAAAAAGGGAGTTTAATATCGTAGGCAAGCTTATTGACTAGTACAAAATCCCCCTCAATTAGATTTGGATTCATTGATGGTGTAGGAATGTAGTTCCAATTTAAAAAAGTACTTCGAATCAAGAGCAGAATAAATATAAAAACTAAAAAGCCTCTATTTTTTGTATAGAAGTAAAATAATCTGCTTTTTAGTTTACTTTGAACTTTTAGGTTTCTATCCGTGATGTTGTTCATAAAGCTCGAGGTTATTTATAGTGGCAAGAATATTCCTTTATTTACTCGCATAGGGTAATGTTAATAGTTGTATAAGTCTATGTTTATTTATTGTTTTTTGTCTTTCGTTTTAGAGTGATAAATACGTGTCTTTACGGAGTTTGTATAATTGTTAAAGTGAAGTTTTTGGGAGAATAAAGTGCAAAACGAAAATAATAGTGCCAAATCTGACCTGGAATCATTTTTACGAGAATTAAGAAAAATACCTTTTACAATGATAAAGTTGAGTCCAGAGGCTGAAGATTCAGAGTTGGATTGGCCTTATGAGGATAAGTATGGTTTTTACCAGCAAGCTTTTGTTTTAAATGCTATTGAGTGTAATCTAAACAAAAAGCTTACTGGTTCTGAGTTTACACAACTTTTAGAGAATAAAGTAAAGATAAAAGCTAAAATTGGTATTGATAGCTATATTCTAAATAATCAAGTTTTGTTTACCGTTGCGTTAAAAGAGGATGTTTCAGGTAATTTCTATCATAACTTTCAACCTCAATTATAAAATCATGAGTGTTGATAGCTTGCTATGTCGAAATCAATAATGTTGGCATTGCCCTGTTTATCAATTAATACATTATTTTTGCTTATATCGTTATGCTCTATACCTTTACTTTTAGCATACTCTATAGCTGCAAATAGGCTAGTATTAACTTGATGTTTAGCTTTGTCTTTAGGTGTTGTGTTCAGGAACTCATACAAGGTTATGCCTTCAATGTATTCCATCATTATATTTGGTTCTTGACTGTTGTCATACCCAATATCTATAAAGCTAGCAATATGATGGTGATCTAAATCGGCTAATATTTGCGCTTCTTTTTGTAGCATTTTAAGCGCTGTTTTATGTGAGTCTGCTAAGGCAAAATATTTTACAGCAACAGTATGTTCGATAATGCCGTCAATACGTTTAGCTTTATAAACATCACTCATACCTCCTTGTCCGAGCAACGTAGTAATTTGATACTTATTATTAATTAACCTGCCAATGCGTAAATTATGTTCATTACCTTCTATAATATTTTTTTGAATTTTATCAAAAACAGAATCCACTGTAGCGTTTTGATTGCCAAGTAAAGAAGATAGTTTTTTTGTCAATACTGAATCTGTTTGCTCCAAATTTGATAACCTGGTTCTTTGTTGTTCTTTCGACAGGCTCGATAATTCACTAAATAATTGATATAACCTAGACATAATTTATTTTATTCCGAAATATGGCTTTGATACCAAGCTAAGGCGAACTTTAAGTCAGCCTGTACTGTGCGTAATGATAACTCGTAAATGTCAGCAATTTTTTTTGGATTAAGTCCTGAGAAAATTGTTAGTTTTAAAATCTCTGCAGCGCGCGGTTTTTCTTTAATGAGCGCATTATCTATCCACTCTAAGTCGCAAATAAATTCACCAATATTTCCATCAAACTCTGCATTTTTTTCTTCTTGAGGAAGTGTGTTTTTTTTAGCGGTTTTACTGCGATACTGATCAATCATAATTGAGTGGACCACCCTTGCAACCAATCGATAAAAATCAGCTCTATTGTCAAGTTTGGCGCCAGTAACTTTTGAGAGGCGAGGGTAGGCTAGATTGACAATATTTGTTGTTGCCTCAATACAAGTATTAACTTGATTTAGTTCTTTGTTTGTATGATTTTGGTTGATTATTTTATGTTTTCGTATTTGATGACGAAACTGCTGGTAACATCGAGTAAAAATTTCATCGTACGCCGGTTTACTTCCTTTTTGCCATTGATTGAGAAGATCGGTCATTGGAAAGTCTGAGAGGTTTTCTGCATCCATATATTAACTTAACTAAAAATTTTTAATAATAATTAATGCATAATTTCATGCAGTTAAAAATAAATCAATTTAAATAATATTTTTATTTTTTATAAATATTCGCGTTTTTATATGCCAACAACGTATCTTTTTCATATTTAGCAACCAGTCTAATCTTGCCCCTTCTTTATGAACTTGTGTACTGCGAAGAATTTAACAACTTCTTAGCTAACATGATTTTTATTGTTCATTTTATATATTTTCGAGGAGTTAAGTTTATATGGAAAATCAACAATTGGTTAATGTCAACCGAACCGATGCTTTAAGCCATTTTAAATTACTTAATAAGTTAGGAGCAGTATTCTTTATTATGTTTCTTGCTGGCGTGTATTTACCGCTGGCTGACTTAGGTGGTTGGTCTAATGAAACATTTAACCTCTATTCACTTGCTGAGCCAACGTTTTTAATCGTACTTGCTGTATTGGGCGTTGTTACATATTTATCAGGTATTAGTCGTGTTGCAGGGAGGGCAATATCTGCACTATTTGTTGCGTTAATTCTAGGTTGGTTAATCTCTCAACTTTACGATATTTATGACTTAGCAAAAACGGCAAGAGAAATGCGTGGGCGTGACTTTGAATTTAAACATTTTATTCGTTCATTTAAAGAAATAACAGGTGCTTTGCCTGTTAGCGCAAGAGATATAGTTTCTCCTGCGGTTGCGTTATTAGTTGTTTCGTTTATAGGCATTGTTGGTTGTATTTTTTCACCTCGTTATAAAGAAAATAAAACACTTAAAGCAACTTTATTAGGGCAACAAATACCCGCTGATGAAGTAAGTTCGTCTGTATCCCAAGAAAGTAACAATACTATCGAAACTTCCTCTGCCGTTAATAATGGCAAAAATTTATTGAGTTTGATTATTACTAAAGTAGTTAGCTTTATTAAATACGCTTATCAAATCATTAAGCCTTTAATCGATGCATTGTTAGATAAAGCTGCCGACATTATTTGTAAGCAACAACCAAATTTAAAAAGAGAACAAGTGAAATTAGCTTTATTAGCTATTTTTATTGTACTGATTTTTCTAATTTTTTCTTAAACAAAATACATATAAATAATATTAACGGAATAAAAATATGAAACAGATTAAGTTATTGGGTTTAGCAGCGTGTAGCCTGTCATTAGTGGCTTGTGGTGACATAAAAAATAAAGAAAAAATAGCACAAATGTCACCAACTGAAGTAGCAGAGTTAGCCTGTAATGCCTACAAAAATATTGAATTAGAGCAGCTTCAACCGTTATTTCCAGAAAAGTCATATAAAAGGCTGATTAGTAAAAGTAGTAAGAATGCAGATAAGTTTAGTGAGTTTGTTAAAGACGCTGATTGCGGTGTAACAAAAACAGAAGGTATTACTTATAAGCGACTTGATGCAACACGGGTTTCGTTTGAGAAGTTTAGTGCTATCAAAGTTTTTAAAGTAGATGGTCAATACCAAGTAGCAATAGAAGGGTAATCGAAAATGAAAAAATTAATTATACCTATTTTAGCAATGTTCGTAGTAGCTGGCTGTTCAGCGCCAATAGATGAAGCGACAGAAGTTGCTCAACAAGCCTGTATTGCTGATAAAAATAGCGATGTAGATAGCATGTCTGACTATATGAGTACAGAGATGTTTGAGCAAAATAAAATGATGCATGAAAGTGCAGATCCACAATTGAAAAAGATGTTAAAAATGCTCAATTGTGAAGTGAAAAAGACCGAAGAATTAGATGATGGTTTCGTTGTTCATTTTAAAAAGCACAATAGCTATGACGTGAAAGAAATAAATGGTGATTATAAAGTAGTCGGTGAAAGTTACTTCTAATCAAATATTGCATTGCTTTATTGTAACACCTTGAAATAACTATTGAATGTCGAAAGTTATCTATATGAAATCGCCATCTTTATTAGACCTCTCGCTATCTAATAAAGATAGGGGTTCTTTATTTAAAGGAATTAATATGCTCAAAAATTTTGCTCGCTCAACACTTTTCACTTCTCTTTTTATCGTCTCGATACCTGCTATTTCAGCAACTGAGATTGACTTTAATACAACTCACGTTTATTCATCTGAAGAAATGAATAAACAGAATATTATTGATGGCTTACGTCATGCACCACTTGACTCTTGGCACGATGTTCGTTGGAATGAAAGGTTTCCATTGGGTACTCCTGTTACCATTAAATATGCATTTTCTGGAAAAACGATTGGTGGTCGCGATGTTCGTGATTTTTATGCGCGTGAAAAAGAGTTAATCGTAGACATACTAAATAATATCAGCAGTGTTTCAGGAATTACTTTTGTTGAAGATGATCCTATCGACAGGACTGAACGATATGACCTATTGTTTGAAAATGTTGCTGGCGACACATCTATCTCAGGGCTGCCAAATAGTCATTCATGTTCTAGTAGAAATAACGATGATGATTGCGTATTAAGTGCAAAATTAATTGATTTAAGCGTGAGTGGTCTGCTTGATTATCTTAATCCACAACGAGAATTCGATGAGACTGATTGGGTAGTAGATTATAAGCACGATTTATCAAAAGCCAAATCAGAATTACTTTATCATATCCTACAGACTTTAGGTGTATACCCTTCAGATCATGTGGCAGTAAGTACCAAGCTAGTCTCTGAATATGATAATAAATTTTATACTTTAATGTCTCCAAATATCGGCAATGTTTCTTCAGAGGTCTTTTATCCTACAGATTTGAAAAAATTTGATGTTGTAGTGCTACAACATTTATACGGTAAAGCTGAGAAGACTAACACAGGTGATACCATATATTCCTATGATGACACTTATGATTTCCATCAGCTGATTTATGATGTTGACGGCATTGATACTATTAGCGTTGAGAATAGTGTTCGTAATAATGTTATTGACTTGCGCTCTGGCGCTTTTAGCTCTATTGCTTCAAACCCTACAGGCTTTTACGATAAAAACGTAGGAGGCGAACATTTAAACCGTAGTAACAACAACCTATCAATTGCCTATGATGTGGTAGTCGAGAATGCTACAGGTGGTAACGGTGATGATGTATTAGTTGCTAACGCTGTTGCAAACACGCTTGATGGTGGTAATGGTGTAGATACAGCTAAATTTACGGGTAACAAAGCTGATTACACTATGGTAACAATCAATGAATATACAGTTGAAATCACTTCTCTTGCAAATGGTGAAGATAAAGATACTTTGATTGATATGGAGTTTCTTGAGTTCGCAGATGAAAAAGTTTCAATTAACCGAGCACCTGTAGTAACGGTAACTGATACAGTTACAGTAAAGGAAACATTACAAGTGACTATTGATGCAACTGCCACTGATGCTGAAAGTGATAACCTTACTTACACTTGGACTCAACTTGATGGTACAGATGTTACATTAAGTGATACAGATACATTAAGTGTTAGTTTTACTGCTCCTGCTGTAGATGCTGAAGAAACAATTAACCTACAACTAGTAGTATCAGATGGTACAAGTGATATAACCAACAGGGTAGTCGTAAGAGTATTACCAAACACAGCACCCGTAATTACAGATGTTACGGCTAACCAAACAGTTGAAGAACGTACTAAGGTAACATTAACAACAACAGCTACTGATGCCGATAATGACACGTTAACTTACCGTTGGGTTGTAAATGGTGCAACGGTAACATTAACGGGTTCAACTACTGATACGGTAACATTTACTGCACCAAGCGTTACAACTACAACAAACTTTACAGTACAAGTATTTGTTACAGATGGTGTTGATGAAGTAAGTAGCGAAACTCGCACTGTAACGGTCAACAACATTGATACGGAAGTCGTTAACCCTCCTAAAGAAAAAAGCAGTGGTGGTTCATTTGGTTACTTGGTATTTTTACTTGCAGGTTTAAGGTTGTTTAGAAGATAAGTTTGAATTTTAAAAGTTATTAAACAGTTTGGTTCTGTAATATATTGACGACTTTAATGGAAGGCCAGTAGTATTTGCTGCTGGTCTTTTTGTGTACCTAGTTAGGTGTTTTCATGCCTGAATTTGAATACAGCCCCACTTTATTACTAAGCTTATAGCCTATTATCTTGCAACTATAAGCATCTGTTACCAACGGTAAGTAATGAACTCCTTACTCTGATTAAATGTAGGTTATATCATTAACAAATACTTCTTCAGGTCCCTATGGTTGAGTTTGCTTTAATAAGTTATCCGGGAGGCACGCAATGTTTACTAAAAGACGAATTGGTATAACTACGTTTGGGCTTAACGAGTAAATTTTCGCTTTTTAAATAACTAAAGGAACTATCTAGACCTAAATGCATACCCTTGCTCAATGAGTTTAGGTTTGAGTAAAAAATAAAGCTTTCTTCTCCTAAAGGTGGCATGTAACGAGCTAGCTCTATTACCATAGATCTTTGAACTTGTTTATAGGTCATGTCGCCTTTTTCTATTGCAACATTAAATTGTAATTTAAAGCCTAACGATTAATCTCGTTATGTCCGTTTAACGTGCGATACTCTTGCGTTATTCAAAATAAGCCCTAATGTATAAACACATATTAGAACGAGACAAACATACCTATGTGAAAGGCACTTCGTTTTAAATGTCTTTTTATTTTGCTACTAATGCCTTGTTGTAAATAAGATAAAATTCTAACTGTTAAATTATTAATCATGCCAAAGAATCGTAGGGATTTGAGTGGTAGGTTTTGTCATAGAGTTATTGAGTC
>JBMYWR010000090.1:0-12930 GCA_049607625.1 Colwellia sp. | reverse complement strand
CAATACAGCAAACCGATATTTATGGAAATATTACCTATGTGAATGATCAGTTTGTCAAAAGCACAGGATATAGACGTAAAGAAGTGATAGGGAAAAAACCAAGTATTTTAAAGTCTGGGCATCATAACGCTACACTTTATCATGAGCTTTGGAAGACGATTACTGCAGGTCGTTATTGGGTAGGTGAATTTCATAACCAACGTAAAGACAATACAACCTATTGGGAAAGGGCAAACATTTATCCAATTAAAGATTCGAACAATAAAATCACAAGTTATGTTGGTATCAAAGAAGACATTACGCAAAACAAAGAAGATGAAAAGAGATTACGATTAGCGTCTACCGTGTTTAAAACCGCAACTGAAGCCGTTATGGTAACCGACGCTAATAATCATATTGTGGCGGTCAATCAAGCTTTTACAGCAATTACGGGTTATAGCGATCATGAAGTTTTAGGTAAAAACCCCAGGCTTTTAAGTTCAGGTCATCATGATGATGAGTTCTATCAGCATATGAACAAAGAGCTTAACGAGTCAGGTTTATGGCAAGGCGAAATCTGTAATCGTCGTAAAAACGGTGAAGTCTATTATCAATGGTTGTCTATTACAGCATTAAAAGATGGGCAAGGTCAGCTTGAGTCTTATGTGTCAATTTTTAGTGATATCACCAAACGTAAAAAAGCGGAAAGTAAGATATATCAACAAGCAAATTATGATTCCTTAACCGGACTGGCAAATCGAAACTTGTTTATAGATCGCTTTGAATATGCGCTTGAAATTGCGAAAAGAGAGCAAAATAGTGTTGCGGTGTTTTTTATTGACCTTGATGGTTTTAAAAATATTAATGATACCTTTGGTCATGCTAAAGGCGATCTTTTATTAAAGTTAATAACAAAACGAATTACCGAGATGGTGAGAAAAACAGATACGGTTAGTCGTTTAAGTGGTGATGAGTTTGCTATTATTTTTTCTGGTGATAACGATGTATTCGGATTTGAAAAACTTGCCACGCTAATGCTGAAAAAAATTGCGGCGCCTTTACAGTTAGGAGAACATACTGCCTATGTAACAGCAAGTATTGGGATTTCAATCTTTCCCGATGATGGTGTTAGCTCTGAAGGATTATTGAGTAAAGCGGATAGCGCCATGTATAAGGCGAAAGAAAAAGGTAAAAATAACGTTCAATTTTTTACCAAAGAAATGGATTTAAAAGCACAACAACGTCGTAGTTTAGAGATAGAGTTGCGGCAGGTTATTATACAAAATGAACTCGTTTTACATTTCCAACCTATTCATAATATTAATACGGGACGAATTGCTTCTGCTGAAGCGCTAGTTCGATGGCAACATCCAAGTAAAGGTTTAGTTCCGCCAAATGAATTTATCCATTTAGCTGAAGATATTGGCTTTATTGGTGAAATAGGTGAATGGGTATTAAAACAGGCCTGTATTCAGGCTAAGCTCTGGCATGAAGAAAGCTCATGTGCTCCCAAGGTGTCTGTTAATGTTTCAAGTGCACAATTTCATCGCCAAGATTTTGTCAGTAAATTACAAAAAATTCTTCTAGAAACGCAATTATCACCAGAGCGGCTTATTCTAGAGATGACCGAGAGTTTATTAATAGAAGAAGATAGCTATGTGTTATCGCAGTTGTTGGCCATAAGAGATATGGGCGTAGAGTTGTCGATTGATGATTTTGGCACAGGCTATTCGTCTTTAAGCTATTTAAAACGATTTCCTATTAGTATTTTAAAAGTTGACCGCGCGTTTATTAAAGACATCACCATCAACCCAGAAGATAAATCGCTAACCTGTGCCATTTTGTCTATTGCAAAAAGTTTAGGTTTGAGAGTTGTTGCTGAAGGTGTAGAGCAGCAAGAGCAGTGTGATTTTTTGGTGGAGCATGGCTGTCATTTAATACAAGGCTTTATGTTTAGTAAGCCTCTAGATAAAAAACGTTTTGGCGCTTATTTAAATAACTATTTATGAATAAAATAGAGTGTGTTTAAGTATTGATTTAATTACTTAAACACACTTGAATTCAATATTAGACTTATTGTAGTTCTTGTTTCAAAAACTCAAGATCAAGGTTAATCCATGCAAGGCTCAAATTAGCAACAATGGCATAAAACCCATTCTGATCATTCTTTGTAACTTGCTTGTTAAAATTTATAAACCAAGAAATTGTGTATTTATTAAGAAACATTAGCTGATTATCAAGCGATGCTGTTTTAGTCAAATGACTAATATAAGCTAGTATCACCGCTATATGATCGGCGGGCTCTGGAAAATCTTGATGTAATTGAACTTTATCATCGGTCAAAAATGCTAGCATTTGTTGATGCATATCCCCGAATAAAGGTGTTTGCTTCTTTGTAGGCTTTAAATAAGAGCCATTTAAGTATTGACCTGCATAAGGAGAAACACTTGTTCGTGTTTCCATAAGAAATAGCCCACAAAAATCAGCGGCTAGCTCCAATATCGATGTTTCATTATTTAGCAAAGCTAATTTTGTTCTTAAACTTTCTATATGCTCCTGAAGCTCTGGTTCATTAGCTAAAGAGTCTAGAAAACTTTGTCCTTGTAGTGACGTTAGCTGCTGTATCTGCTCTTTACTTACTTCTTTCGCAAATAGCGATGATAAAAAGTGATAGATCATAGCTCTTGCTTGGTGTTCATTCTCTATTTGTGGTGATATGTTTTTCTTTGAGCCACTCATACTCCAACCTCCACAGGTCCGTTAAATGATGTTACTGGCGGTAATTTTCCTGTAAATTTTTCGTAATCTACTAAGCATGTATATGCAGAGCAAGCTTGTGCAAGCTTTGATGAACCTATATCTTGGGTAAGAGTGTTTGGATCACCGTAGCTACATAAAGCTCCTATTTCATTACCTCCTGAAATATTACCATCGGCACCTACGGGGCCATACCAGGCACCTTCTTGAATGCGTATAACTCCTGTAGGATAATGAGGACTGATTACCGCACCTGCAAGTAGTTGGCCGCGGTCATTGAAAACTCTGACAATATCGCCATCTTTAATTCCGCGTTGTTTTGCATCCTGCGGATTTAAGTAAACTGGTTCTCTTCCTTGAACAGTGTAAGATTCTCGAAAATTTTCTGATTCACACATTTGTGAATGTAATCGTTTATCTGGATGGCAAGACTGCATCCATATAGGGTGTCGCTCAGAACCAGGTCCCCCATGGCTTCGTTCCGTTTTTTCCATCCACATAGGATGGCCTTTACAATCATCATATTGATAACGTTCAATTTTACGACTAAAAATTTCAATAAGTCCTGAAGGGGTTCCTAAGGGGTTTATTTCAGGATCTTCTCTAAAATCAGCATGGCGAGTCCATGGCTTTCCATCGCCAAAGTGTACGTATCCATCTTGCCAAAATTGTTCAAATTCAGGCATTGGGAATTTTCCCTTATTCGCAGACTTACAGTCATTATACAGTTGAGTTAACCACTCTAGTTCACTCATACCGCGGGTATATTCCTTTTCCTTTCCTAAGATACGGGCAAAACGAGTAAATATTTCATAATCAGATAGACTATCAAATAATGGCTCTACCATTTTTTGCATTGCAAGTAAGCCTCTATTTGCATAACTTCCATAGATATCAATATCGTTTCGTTCCATGGTAGTGCAAGCAGGTAAAACTATATCAGAAAACCTACAGGTTGCTGTCCAATTGATATCTATTGTGACAATACATTCTAATTTTCGAAATGCTTTCTTCATACGGTTTCTATCTTGGTGATGATTCCAAGGGTTATTACCTGATATAACCATCATTTTAATATCGGGATATGTTACTTTTGCACCATTAGCATCAATGACCTTGCCTGGCTCTAAAATGGCATCAACCCAACGAGCAACTGGAATAGTGCTACTTGCCCCTTTAAAATCATGATTATCAAAAATAGGTTTTTGACCTTCATCAATATTTCTTGGAAATGCGCCTGGCGCGGCAGCGCCTGATGAAGGTACACCAATACTAGAATAGTGATGACCGTAGCTTATACCTCCGCCGGGGAGTCCTATTTGCCCAATCATTGTTGCCAACACTGCAGCCATCCAATAAGGTTGCTCTCCATGCTGTTGGCGCTGTATGCACCAGCCCATCAATAATTGAGTTCTTCCTGCAACCATAGTGTTTGCTAAAGATTTTATAACGTCTGCAGGTACAGATGTTATTTCCTCTGCCCATTGGGGAGTTTTAGCTATGCCGTCACTTTCTCCTGTTAAATATGGAACAAATCGTTCAAAACCAAGGCTATATCCTTCTATAAATTCCTTATCATGCAGATCGTTTTGGTAAAGCTCGTAGGCGATCGCAAGCATGAGTGCAACATCGGTTTGTGGATTGATATAAATTTTTTCACAATTTAAATAACCTTGTGTTTTTGATGCTACGGGATCAATGCTAATAACCCGTATTTTGCCTTGTTTAACTTTTTCTCTTAGTTGAGCCAAATACTCGTAACTTTGATGAGTTTCAGCATTCCAACCAACTTGTAGATTTTTATATGGATCATTTGCCCATAAAACTATGGTTTTAGCATTTTCTAAAATTAATGGCCATGAAGTTCCCTGCGCATAGACTTCTGTTGAACCTAGAATGTAGGGTAAAATCGTTTGGCCAGCTCCCGTTGAATAGTCACCAATTTTCTTTACATAATTACCATGCATGCCAACAGCACGTTGCATATGACTGGTACTAGAGTGGAGTTGTCCAGTTGCTCGCCAACCTGTTTGCCCTGCATGCAGTCCTGAAGGGCCATATTTTGTTTGTACTTCATCTAATGATGATTTAAATAGGTTAAGCGCTTGATCCCAAGTGACACGTACAAAGCGAAAATCACCTCGCTGGCTTGTATCACTTTTGTGACCTTTTAATAAAAAGTCCAATCGAACCATAGGGTAACGAATACGAGACGGATTATAGACTAACCCTTTTACACCATTGATCATGTCAGTAGGATATTTGTCTAAGTCAAAAGGCTTTATTTGATCAATAACGCCATTTTTTCGCTTTACTTTAAAGGCACCGAAGTGTGAGCCAGTTGTTAACCAATCATCACGGCTTTTGGCTCCTGCTTTAGCCAAAACACTAAGCGGGGTTAGTACTGAGCTTGCAGAAAGCAATGTAAAAGATGTAGCCAATACGCCTTTTAAGAAATTTCTTCTTTTCATGATCTTATGCTCCAATTAGTGTTCTTTTTTAACAAAGGTTGATGAATGCTTTTGTAGATATTTTTGTACCAGTGCTTGAGTATCTTGGTCCATGTTGACAAATGCGATCATGCCCTGAAACATGCCAGGCCAGGTATTAGCGTCAAAATGGGCTTCGTCAGGTTGGGTGTGGCAGACACTGCAGCTACCTCTGAAGGTATCGCGTGCATACTCCCATAATGGTTGTTGCTCAGTGATTAAGTAATCGGCATCGGTCCATAGTTGGGTTTCTACTCGTTGCCACTTGAGACCTGTCATATCATCTTCTTTTTCTTCAAAGGTTTTGATCATTCCGTCAGTCTTAGCTGCATCCATTGATAATTGTGCGGTTAATATGTTGACGCCAAAGTCGTAGTAAATCACTCGGCCAGCACCAATTTTTTTACGCCAACCATTGATTGATATTTTGATACGTTTACCATCGCTTTCTATGATATTTACTTTAGTCGCAACATTGAGTGTTCCTGCCTCAACATCTCCTTTTGCACTAAAAAATAGAGGTTTAGTAAGTGATGAATAATAACTTTTCCCATCGATGAAGTTGCTAGGCCCTGTACCAACTTCAGCAATTAATTCGGGAGCTCTCGCTGTGCCCATATCAGGAAGTTCATGGGCGATTCCTTTGTGACAATCAACACAACTTTGATCTTTTTCAGCGGCACGCTTCATTTGTTTTTGTGCCAATTTTGACATATCGTCCCACTTCATTGAGTCATAGTTGTGGCAATTTTTACATGCTAGAGAGTTATCCCGATCAAAGCGCCCCCATTCACGAGAAGCCATTTCTAATCGCTTACTTTCAAATTTTTCCTCAGTATTAATGGTATTAAAAAACCAGCCCCAAACATCACTAGATGCTTCCATCTTTCGTGCTATCTTGCGGCTCCAATCGTGTGGAACGTGGCAGTCAGGACAGGTAGCTCTGACGCCCGAATGATTAGACCAATGTACAGTTTGTTGTAACTCTTGATATGGTTTGCTTTCCATACTGTGACAACTAATACAGAACTCTTCGGTATTGGTTGCTTGTATTGCGGTGTTAAATCCACCCCAAAAAATTATACCCATAATAAAAGCAGTTAGGCTGATAGAGCCTAATGTTAAATATTTGGCCGGGGCATTGAGTGTGTGCCAAAGGTTGATTAACCATTTCATGTGAAACTCCTCTAAATTCTATATTGCTAAAGGCTAGTGAGCAGCTACGCCGCCAAATACTTGAATAAGCCAAATAATTAGCCCATAACCACCGATTGCAAAAATACTTAGTACGGGGAATAGAACTACGATGATTAAGCCAAGAGCACGTAACTCTTTAAACTTATTGTTTTTGCTTGATTGGTTTTCTAATTGTTTCGTTGTCATATCGAAACTCCTTAGTTAATTTAATGTAAGCCGGTTGATTACTGTTGGGCTGATAATGCTTTTTTGATGGGCTAACTTTAATAAATTAATATGAATAATGATCAGGAGGGAAATGACAGTTTGGGAGAGTATGTGAAGAAATGTGAATAGAATTTTTTTCAATGATGAATTGTATTTTGAGGTTGTAATGCAAGTAGGTAAATAGGCCAGAAGACAACTTAGAGTATGCAAACTAATGTAGGTAATAAAAATTTACTGATGAGTAGTCGTGAACAGTCGTGAGAAAGGTTTAACTTGCTTGCTATAAATTATTAACATTGAACAGGAATAGCTATAATTTCCTGTTCAATGTTTGCTTCAACATAATTTAATAAGAGGTGCTTTTCGTTTAAATACTAAAAACTTTTGCTAACGCTGAAAACGAAACGTTGATCGAAGATTTTTTGTCCTTGTTTTGAGCCATAGACCTTGTGAGAACTATCAACATCAGAATCATGATAACGAATATCAACATTAAGGCCATAGACATTTTTATTTACCCCTAAATTCCAATGTGTCCATCCTTCTGCATTTTTTCCAGTTAGATCTTGGTAGCCAACAGAGCCAGAAATTGTAATACCGTTATCCAATGTCGTACTTGGATGTATAGCGTAATTTACACCACTCCAGCCATCAACACCAAACCAATCATTAAGTGTTGGTGTTACTTCTAACTCTAACTTTGCAGGTCCAAAATCTTTTGCAACTTTCATCCATAGCTCGGTGTAGTCCATGTCTTGTACTCCAGGATAGGTATAGTGGAATAAGAAAACATTGTAACTAATATCACTATCGCCAATGGATCCAGATTTACCTAAATAAGGAGCAAATACGGCTCTAATGTCAGGCGTAGACTCGAACTTATTTGTAGCGCCAAATACGCCAGCATAAAAACCACTGTCATGAGTCCATGTAAAACTTCCTTTAACAGCAGGAATATCTCCATCTGCTACTTCAGATTCGCCACGAAAAACATAATCTGTAGCGATTTCTAATGAGCCACTGAATGTTCCGTTTAAAAACACCTCTTTATTTTGTTCTGCGTTGACGATTAATGGGCTAGAAATTAACATGGCGCCAAGAAGTAAGCTGTTAGTGCTCTTTATAACTCTGTTCATAACTTAGTACTCCAATATTGATGTAAATCAGGTAACTTTTTTTCGATGGAGTTATTGTAATAAATGGTTATGAACAACATTGAGCTATTAAATGAACACAATATTTAAAAATATTTATAAAAAAAGATTAATATGTACGTATATGTATTATGTAATAGTTGACGGAATGGGGTATAGGCTTTGAATGATAAGCACATATTAGTTGTTGAAGATGAGGCAATTACTCGAGCTAAACTTGTAGGATACTTTCAACATGCTGGTTATCAGGTGAGTGAGGCCGAAAGCAAAGCTCAAATGAACGTAATATTAGAAAATAATACAATTGATCTCATTATGCTAGACATTAACTTACCAGACGAAGATGGCTTGATGATAACTAGAAATCTTAGAAGTAAATCTACAGTTGGTATTATACTCGTTACAGGACGCACTGACTCTATTGATAAAATAATAGGACTCGAAATGGGAGCTGATGACTACGTAACAAAACCTTTTGAGCTTAGAGAATTATTGGTGCGTGTTAAAAATATTTTATGGCGCATGTCGTTAACTAAAGAAAAAAATATATCACTTACACAAGAGGGTGATATTGATAAAGATGATGATCTATTTCGATTTGGTCAATGTAGTTTTGATATTCCCAAGAGAAAGTTAATTAAAAATAATAGTGTAATAAAATTAACCAAATCTGAGTATGATATCTTAGTTGCATTTGTGGCTAATCCCAGTAGGGTGTTGAGTCGTGATAGGTTATTAAATTTACTTGAACATCGTGTAGATGCACCTAATGATAGAACAATTGATGTTTTAGTACGTCGCTTACGAAATAAGATTGAAGATTGTCCAAAGGACCCAGAAATTTTTATAACAATACATGGCGAAGGATATATGTTTGCCTCAGATGTTACCTAGTGACAATGACTTATTAAATGTTATAAATAGGCTTGAAATAACTAGGTGATAATGATGAATCTGGCGATTGCTTCATTATATTGTTTTGATTAAAAATAATGATTTTTGGACTTAGTAATTTTTCGGTTTTTCCTGTTCTAAGATAATTAATCGCTTGATCAATTGCCATAACCCCTTGAAGGACCATTTGATCTGAATTAGCCATTAATATTTTATGACGTTTTATGCCTCTATAAACAGCATGGCTTAAATAGTGGCTAAGAATTTTTGGACGCTTGTTTTGAGGTGTATGTGCGACTTCGTTAATAGCCATTTCAGCCATAACGGCATTACCAGCTAAATAATCGAGATCATTGAACTGCGCTAAAGTATCTGTTAACAAAGAAAATTGATTTATTTTTTCATTTAAACCATGCTTTATCGTTACAATCTTAATTGAGCTTTGTAATAAAGCATCTTGAAGTCCTTTTGTAGATTGAGAGCTTCCACCACCACTCTTGGGCCCTGGAAACCATGCTAACTTATATGGTTTAGTGTCTCCTTTATGTTTATTAGCTAAAAAGTTGCCTAAACTAAAGCCCATGTTGTACCAAGAAACCCCGGTTCTAGCAGTAATATGGTCAGTCGAAATCTCATTAACTAATGCAAAAACAGGGAGTTTTTTATTAACTTGTGTAAGCTTTTGATCCAACTCATCAAAATTAACAGAGCCAACAAGAATTGCATTTGCTTGCCAAGCAATACACTGTTCTATTTGTTTTAATTGTTCATTGGTGTTTTGATATCCGCCAGCTTCTAAAACCTTTAATGAAATAGATCTTTGCTTGGCTTGTTCGGTCATGCCAAAATTAACACTCAGCCAGTAGGAATCTTTAAGGTGAGGATATACTGCACAAATTTTTATAGGTCCTTGAATTAATGCATGCTGTACATTGGGTTGTTCATGAGCAAGTGTAAAGTTTGATATAAATAGACTTATAATGAATAAACGTATAGTAACCTGAATTCTCATCGGGATAACCTTAATATTAAATTAGTTTACTATTTTACGAGGACGTTAAATTGCTTTTTCGACGTAGTATTGGTAATAAACTTTTAATTGCTTTTAGTTTTGTTGCCGGCTTATTGTTGTTTATTAGTATTGTTGCATGGAAAGGTTTAAACCTGGTTGCTAGCACGGGTGATATTATTACACAACAAACACTTCCAACACTGTCAAGAGCGAGAGAACTTGCTAATATTAGTTTACAAATTACTCATAATACAACCTTGTTGAAAAATACCACTGATGAAGGTCAACGGCAAGAACTAAGCGCTAAATTAGAACGTCTAGATATGGCTATTAAGGACCGTTTTGAAACACTTTCTACTTTTAACATCAGTAATCATGATTTAGAAAAATTATCGATTTTAAAGCAAGACATTAGTTTAGATATAGAAAAACTGAATCATTCAGCTAAAAATAAAATTAAGAATAGAAAAGAACTTGCACTCGACTTTTCCGTTGTAAATGCGTCGATCGGTAATATAAGCATTTTATCTCAATCTCAAGTAGCAAATGCGAGTACGTTTACTATTGTAAGATTATCTGGGTTATATGATTTAATTGAAAAGCAAGGCTCTGTATTACAAGCCCATCAAAATATTGATTTGATTATTGATGAAGACTTAAATTTATTAGATAAAATGTCTGCACTTGAACGCTATGCTTCAGAATTAGAACAGATAGCTACTCATGTCATTACCACGCAAAATTTTCAACAATTAGAAATATTGACTCTTAGAAAAGCTAAGTTGCTATTACTTATAGAAAAGTTGGTGAAGTCAATCTCGGATCCATATCGCTTAAATGTGGCTACATCTTCATTGGATAAACTGATTCAGTTTGATGATTTGATTGCTAAACAGCAAAAAGAAATTGAAATTACACAAAAGCAAGATTTACTTCATTTACATATTTCTGAACAGCTAGAAAGACTCAATTTAGGTATACTTTCTTTAGTTAAAAGGCAAGGGGAGCTTGCAAAGGAAACAAGTCATCAGCATCAAAATCTAGTTTTTTGGTCACAAAACGTTTTCTTGTTTACAACGTTACTTTCCTTAGTTGTCATTGTGTTTGTGATGTGGAAGGTTGTATATCAAGGTATTATTTTTAAACTTCAAAAGTATACTAATGCGATTGAGAAGCTAGCTGCTGGTGATTTAGCTATAACTGTTGCCTCGTCGAAAGATGAAGAATTGAAACATATGGCGAAAGCTCTTGATGTATTTCGTGAGCAGGCAATTAGAAAAGAAAAATTAGAGTCAGAACAGCAACAAATAGAGAAAGAACTTCGGTTACATAAGGAAAACTTAGAGCAGCTTGTTGAGTATAGAACGAAGGAGCTTACTGTCACCAATGAAAAGTTGAATAAAGAGTCACAAGCACATGCATTAGCTAAGCGCCAAGCAGAACAAGCAAATCGTGCAAAGTCAGTGTTTTTAGCGAGTATGAGCCATGAAATACGCACACCTATGAATGGAATGATTGGAACACTCGAGTTGTTATACGATACCGAAGTGACACAAAGTCAGAAGAAGTATATTGAAACAATTCTATATTCGGGTGAAAACCTACTTGATATTCTCAATGATATTCTAGACTACTCTAAGATTGAAGCTGGACATATAGAATTATCTCTTCGGGCGGTAAACCTCGTTAAATTAGGAGAAGATGTAATTCAATTAATGCATGCTAGAGCAGAGAATAAAGGCCTTAAACTTAGTTTAGAAATTGATAATACCATTGAATCATGGCTCCTTGCAGATTTAGGCAAGTTAAGGCAAATTTTGATTAATTTACTTAATAATGCGATTAAATTTACCTCAAACGGTTGTATCACACTAACTTTTAAAAAAGATACAAATGAAAAGGTTAACTTTTCAGTAACTGATACTGGTTGTGGGATTAAAGAGGAACAACAAAAGCTTATCTTTAATGCTTTTACACAAATTGATAATTTGCAAACAGCCAGTGGTACAGGACTTGGATTAGCTATTTGTCAACGTTTAGTTAATGCCATGCATGGGGAAATATACCTGAAAAGTCGTATCAACCAAGGAAGTTGCTTCAGCTTTGTAATCCCTTTACAAAAAGCGGATGAGCAAGCAATTGTGGCACAAGAAGCTTTATTTCAGCCCTTTAAGGATGTTAACGCAGCATTAAGTACTTTAATTGTTGAAGACAATGAAATAAACCTTGATGTTGCATGCGCATTAATGGAAAAACTTGGTCATGAGGTGATGCCAGTAAAAAATGGTAAGGCTGCTGTAGAGATAATGAAATCGAACGAATTTGATTTAGCGTTAGTCGATATTAATTTACCTGATACTGATGGTGTTAGTTTATCTAATGAGCTTAAAAAATTAGCAAAAAATAAGAACCAGGTCCTTAAAACGATAGCTGTATCTGCTCATGTTTTTAATGAAGACATTGCTACGTTCATTGAATCTGGTTTTGATGGTTTTGTCGCAAAACCCATTCAAATGAAAAAACTAAGACCCATAATAGCTAAAGTTATGAATAGGAGTGAAACTTCTAATGATATTAATCAAGCATTTATAGACTCGGTAGAGTGCTCTCAACCAACGGTTGAAAAAGACAATGAATTAGAAATACCTGCAATTCAATCACTATCAAAATATTTAATATTTGATGACAAAGTACCTAATCAAGATATTGAAATTTTAGGCGTTACAAAAATAGTAGCTTTAATAAACTTATTTTTTGAGCAACTTAGTACAGAGTATGCTGATATATTGCGCTTAAATGCTAAAGAGCAAAGAGAAAAATTACATAAATTGAAGGGAGCTGCTGTTTCGTTAGGGTTAATAAAAGTATACAGATATTGCCAACAACTTGAAAAAAGTGTGTCAAAAGAAGGTATGTCAAATAGGCAATACTCAACGTTAGCCCAGTTACTTGCCCAATCACGCCTCGAGCTAAAAAAATATAGTCATAGACTTGAGGAATAAGTTTTATTTACATGATCTATATTCATAACAATGATTTAGAAAACTAAAGTATTCTTATCATGTGAAAATAATCTACGTGTAAGAACTTTTGTTTGCAAGACTAATACTTAACTATTTCGCTTTGTTGATAAAAGAGAAAAGAATGATGTTCTTTTCTCTTTTTTATTATGTATTTCTTAATTGTGAGTTAATCAGGTAAACCAAAGGTTTCAACTACATAATCTAGATCTTTATCACCA
>JBMYWR010000089.1:0-13017 GCA_049607625.1 Colwellia sp. | reverse complement strand
AACTATAACTTCTGTGCTTAGTCCTTAGTCCTTAGTCCTTTTTGCTTTCTTGTATCTATCAATATTAATATCCAACAATATTTCCCCAGCCGAGCTTTCGACTAAAACTATCACAATATATGATCTTGTCGCTATTTCTAAAATTGCTTCCACTAAACAGGTTAGTTGAAAGACCATCTGAAAAAGTTTACGTCTGAATTGGTATTAATCTGCGCTTAAGCCTCTCCAATTTATGTCACTTTAAGCGAAAATTAGCCGTTAATTTTCAGTATAAACCCGTATCGTACATTTATCTATACATCCCCTGAATAGAGCTGTAATGCCTTCGCTCGCTTTCAATATTTTATTGTACGTATTCACGTACATTTTAATTTACATCCTTATAAAAATTACTCGTTTCAATTACTTTCGAATTCTAAAAAAATGAGGATAATAAATTTAATGCACTAGCTACTACAACCATTTTGGCATGTAGTGAATCGATAAAACTAAAGCTATAACTAAAAATAATAAAATAGTTTGGTATGAGTACCTGTACGTTAGTGAGTGTTAACTAGCGATGGTTTGTGAATATCAAATAAACATAAAAGAGATATTATGATGGACAACAAGAACCCTTTAAATTTACGCGGTATAGAATTCACAGAGTACGCCTCACCAGACTCTAACTTTATGGAAGAGGCCTTTTATGGTTTTGGTTTTTCAAAAACCAAAAAGTTTAAAGGTCGGGATATTGACTACTTTAATCAAAACGACATTCACTTTCTTCTTAATAAAGAACAAACAGGCTTTTCGAAAGAGTTTGCTAAAAGTCATGGCCCTGCAATTTGTTCTATGGGGTGGCGAGTAAAAGATGCTGAGTTTGCTTTCACTGAAGCCATTAAGCGTGGCGCTAAGTCGGCACAAGAAGTTGAAAATAAATTACCCTACCCAGCAATATTTGGTATAGGCGATAGTCTTATTTATTTTATAGATCATTTTGCTGAAATAGGTAAAAACAAAGGCCTCATTTATAACGAAGATTTTGAAGCGTTAAGCTCTCCTGTTATTAACGAAGATAAAGGTTTTTTAGCTGTCGATCACCTAACGAACAATGTTTTTCAAGGTACCATGCAAAAATGGGCCGATTTTTATAAAGACGTATTTGGTTTTACTGAAGTACGTTACTTTGACATTAAAGGGATTAAAACGGCGTTAGTTTCTTATGCACTTCAGTCGCCTTGTGGTAATTTTTGTATCCCTATTAATGAAGGGAAGGGTAGTAAAGATAACCAAATAGATGAATATTTGATGGAGTATAATGGACCTGGTGTTCAGCATTTAGCTTTTATTACCGATGATTTAGTCTCTTCACTCGATAAACTCGATAGAAGTATTATTGATACGCTAAATATTGTTCCAGAATATTATGATGAGGTTTTTGACCGAGTGCCTTGGGTGAAAGAAGACAAAGATAAAATTAGAGAGCACCAAATTTTAATAGATAGCCAGTCAGAAGATACCTACCTATTACAGATATTTACAAAAAACCTTTTCGGACCAATTTTCATTGAAATGATTCAACGGGTAAATGATCAAGGATTTGGTGAAGGAAACTTTTCAACTTTATTTAAATCTATAGAGCTAAATCAAATGGAACGTGGTGTTTTATAGAATAGCTATTAATACCAGCTTATAAAAAAATACGTGCTTTATAAAAACACCAAGTGTATCGATTTTGTGTTTCTATAAAGCGCGTATTGGTAGGTAATGTATTTAAGAGTATGATGTTAACTAAACTAAACTAAACTAAGCTAAACTAAACTAAGCTAAACTGAAATTAAGTTAATACTAGCTTGATAAGTCAGAGTTGCTTCTATCGGCTGAAACTTCTAGGTCTTTTAAAATCCCATCTTCTAGGTTATACACTAAACCATGCACAGTAACTTCTTGTTTATTTTTCCACGCACTTCTTAAAACAGTGGTATTACAAACATTAGCTACCTGTTCAATAACATTAAGCTCGCACAATAAGTTAACCTTATCACAGTCGTTATCTACGGCTAGCATTGCTTCTTTGTTAAACCTATACACATCTTGTATATGCCTTAACCAGTTATCAATTAAACCAAGGCTTTGGTCATG
Organism: Colwellia sp.; assembly: GCA_049607625.1. Classification (GTDB taxonomy): domain Bacteria; phylum Pseudomonadota; class Gammaproteobacteria; order Enterobacterales; family Alteromonadaceae; genus Colwellia. The sequence continues at coordinate 10,893 of JBMYWR010000089.1, read as the reverse complement.
AAATGCCGCGTTAACACCACCACAGCCATAATGGCCACAAACGATTATATGCTCAACTTTTAAAATATCGACAGCAAACTGAATAACAGCTAAGCAGTTTAGATCGCTATGAATCACCTGGTTCGCAATATTACGGTGAACAAAAACCTCACCCGGTTGCATACCAAGTAATTCATTGGCAGGCACGCGAGAATCAGAGCAACCAATCCACAAGTATTTAGGCGTTTGCTGTTTAGAAAGCGATTCAAAAAAATCAGGGTTTTCTTGATTTATCTTTTCAGCCCATTTTTTATTATTATCTAACAAGTGTTTTATATTGTTCATTATAAGGTTTCTCTTTTTTATTAAGCTACCTAAAGCTTTAGATGAGCTATTCTAGGTAATGTGCTTATGCTAAGCAATAGAATGGATGAAACTATTGTGTGGTATTACCAGTAGAAGGTAGCGTATAATCTGTTCAAAATGGTCACAATGAAAGTTAATGAGGATATTATGGCAAGTGCAGCTGCAGTTCATATTTTGGTTAAAACACAAAAGCAAGCAATTGAGTTAAAAGCCAAGCTTGATAATGGTGCTAGGTTTGATCAACTCGCCAGAAAATTCTCTATTTGTCCTTCTAAGAAAAAAGGTGGCGACTTGGGAGAATTTAAAAGGGGACAAATGGTAAAAGCATTTGATGATGTTGTCTTTAAAAAGGAAGTATTGAAAGTACACGGGCCAGTAAAAACCAAGTTTGGTTACCATTTAATAAAAACATTATATCGAAATTAATAGCTTCAATCGTTAAGTTTTAGTTATTGTTAAATATTGTTTTTTTCTTCTTCTTCTTTATCTTCTTTGTCGAGCTGCTCGTTACGCTCTTTTATCGTTTTAAGTTGCTCTTTCGTTAAGTTAAATTTTGTTGCTGATTGCCTTAACAAAATTATACCTGCAATGACATTGCCGACAGTTAATACAATAATGATAATGGCAGTAATAGACATTTTTTACCTCCTTTTACTTGATTTTTTTATTATGATGACGGATTCGAGTTACTTCGTTCATTAGCCAAATGTTGTAATTGCTTTGACTGTTCTTTTAAACTGAATCTTACTAGGCTTTCTCGGTCACTATCTCTGATAAAGTGAAAAACCACTTTGTGTTCATATTTCTCTGGCTCTTTATTTTTTATTGTCGACTCAATAACTTGAGCATAACAAAAAATGGCACAGTGGCGATGTAGCATGAACAGTTTAATTTCTAAAAATTGTTCAAGTTCAAATGCTGTTCGACTTTCAAATGATAATCCACCCCCCCCAAAAGATAAACCTTTAAACCTTCGTGTTTTGTCATCTTCTTGGCTAAGAATAAAATCCATCAATAAATCTATTTTTTGCGACTGTAAATTCAGGACTTCGGTTAACTTTGCTGGGAAGTCAGAACTAGACGTTGTTTTTTGGTGGCTGCTTTGATTGATCTCTTCTATATCGCTTGCCATTTTAAATGCAATAGGCATCGCTTGAGAAAAGCTTTCATAGGAGCTAACTTGTTCATTCGATAGTGGCGTTATATTGATGCTAAATGGGTATTTTATTGAAAAAAACTCATTGTATTGGTCGAATTTACTTTTTACTTTTTTTTCAGTCATTATCTCTACTCACTTAAAGAGTCCTCTATAAAGTTATAGCAGACATTTTTACTAACTGTTTCTTATGTTACCTTTTAGTTTGCTTTTAGTGTTGATGTTAAATGCTTTATTAAGTGATTTTTGATGATTGGCTTTTAAATATATTGTTAAGTTGCATAGGTTATTGCTAAGGATATGATATGCTAGCACAACGTTAAATATTAAAAATATTATCTCAATGTTTCAGCCCGTTAGTATGTTTATTGGCCTTAGGTATAGTGGCAGTCGTCACCGAACAGGCTTTGTATCATTTATTACATTTTTTTCGATAGTCGGTATTCTGTTAGGAGTATCTTCGTTAATTACGGTAGTTTCTGTAATGAATGGTTTTGAATCACAATTAAAAAAATCTATTTTAGGTGTGGTGCCGCAAGTTGTTGTGAGCAAAGATAAAGGTAGTTTAGGTAACTGGCAAACGTTGCAAGAAAAGCTAGAAAAATCCCCTCATGTAGTTAGTGTTACTCCCCTTATTGAAGAACAAGCACTTATTCAGTCAAGTAAACACTTACAAGGTGTACTCCTGCAAGGCATAAGGCCTGTGCTTGAAAAGAATAGCATGGTTTCTAAGCATATCACTTATGGCTCCTTAAGTAGTTTGTCTGAAGCTAATTATAATATGGTGCTCGGACAGTCATTAGCTTATAAGTTAAATGTCTCTGTTGGTGATAGCGTTCGCCTTGTTTTACCGAATAAAACCTTTTTTACACCGATGGGTAGGGTGCCGGTGGAGCGTACTTTTACTGTAACGGGTTTGTTTAATACAGGTTCACAAGTCGATGATGCAATGGTTTACATTCATAGCAATTATGCTGCTAAGTTACTCAGACTACCTGGAGAAGGGATAGATAAATTACGCCTTTATTTAGATGATGCTTTCAATGCAACCCTCGTGGTAAGTTACCTGGAAAAGCACAATGACGGTAATTTAGTGTTTACTACTTGGAAAGAAAGCCAAGGTACTTTATTTTCAGCGGTCAGCATGGAAAAGAAAATGATGTGGTTTATGTTAAGTTTGATTGTCGCTGTTGCCGCCTTCAATATTGTCTCAGCTTTAGTGATGGTCGTAATTGAGAAGCAGGGAGAAATAGCTATATTGCAAACTTTAGGCTTATCTAGAGGTTCCGTGGTTAAAATTTTTATTACTCAAGGTATGATTAATGGCCTTTGGGGCGTTGCACTCGGTGCTGTTTTTGGTGTTTTAATTACATTGAATTTAAACGCAATCTTGGCATTTTTAGGGGTTAATTTATTAGGCGGGATGGCAATGCAGCAACTTCCTATTCAATTAGAGCTCTCAAAAGTTTTTATCATTATGTTATCAGCCTTAAGTATGAGCTTTCTCGCCACATTATATCCGGCATACAAGGCATCTAAAACACAACCGGCAGAGGTATTAAGAAATGAGTGATGTATTACATTGCAAAAACTTGTCGAAATCTTATCAACAAGGCGATATTCAAACAAATGTATTGCTTGATCTTAACTTAACAGTAAAAAAAGCTGAATTACTTGCCATTGTGGGTAGCTCTGGCTGTGGCAAGAGTACCTTTTTACATCTTGCTGGTGCACTTGATAAACCTAGCCAAGGAGATGTTTATATTAATGGTATAGATATCCATAAGTTATCTGACAAAGAACGCGCTGCTTTTAGAAATAAAAACATAGGTTTTATCTACCAGTTTCATCATCTTATGATGGAATTTAGTGCGCTAGAAAATGTCGCGATGCCTTTGTTGATAAAAGGCGAAAAACCTAAAGTTGCACAGTTAGCAGCTCAGCAAATACTTGAAGAGGTTGGCTTAGGTCATAGGGTGTCACATAGGCCTTCTGAACTGTCTGGTGGAGAGCGCCAAAGAGTTGCTATTGCAAGAGCAATGGTAACTAAGCCTGCGCTTATATTAGCTGACGAACCAACCGGGAATTTAGACAGTGACACGGCAGAGCAAATTTATCAACTAATACGTCATTTAAATAAAACAGTTGAAACGAGTTTTGTTGTGGTAACGCATGATTTAATCTTAGCAAATAAACTTGACCGCCAACTAACCCTTAGTCAAGGTAAGCTCATGCCGTTGCCTGATGCTTCAGCGAACACTTTAACTCAGGGTGAAAATCTTTAAATGATCAAGCCACTTAGTTTATTTATCGCTTTTAGGTATATCACAAGCAAACACAAAAGAGGCTTTTCCGCTTTCATTTCGGCCTCTTCAACGTTAGGTATAGCACTTGGGGTTATGGTCTTAATCATAGGCTTAAGTGCGATGAACGGCTTTGAAAGAGCGTTGGCACAAAAACTCTTGTCTATTGTCCCTCATGCAGAACTCGTTGCGGTAAATGAGCCGATTGAAAATTGGCCAAAAAATATAAAACGTTTACAGAATAATCCCGATGTTGTCGCAGCAGCTCCCGTTATACAATTAAAAGGCATGATACAGCACAAACTGTCACTCAAAGCGATAGAAGTGAGAGGTGTAGAGCCAAAACTTGAAACGCTCGTGTCGGATATTAAAACGTATATGATAGAAGGTGAATGGTCTTCATTAGCGCAAAACAATACTATTATTATAGGGCATGGCATTGCTAAAAATCTTGGTGTTAAAGTTGGCGATACGGTACAAATTCTTTTGCCTCCAGCGAAAAATGGGGTTCAACAATCAGGTAATCAAGCTAGCCGTCATACCTTTGCTGCGCCGTTAAAGCGTAATGTGCAGATAGGTGGTATTTTCAAGTTTGGTGGAACCATTGATGAAACACTTTCATATATCTCTTTTGAGCAAGCAACAAAAATTTCAGGTTACGAACTATCGCAAACACAAGGAATAAGGTTAAAAGTAGCTGATGTTTATAATGCGAGGCATATTGCTAAGAAAGTCGCTTTTCAGTTTAACCACTATGTTTATATAATTGATTGGTCTAAGTCACAAGGGCATTTATTTAACGATATTCAACTTGTTCGATTAGTCATGTTTATTGTACTTATACTAGTTATTGCAGTAGCAAGTTTCAATATTGTGTCGACCCTTATTATGAGCGTTAATGAGAAAAAAAGTGATATTGCGATATTAAGCACGATGGGAGCAAGCTCTTCACTTATTATGATCACTTTTATTCTACAAGGCCTTTTTAACGGTGTATTAGGTTGCTTGTTAGGTGCTATATCGGGTGTTTATTTAGCGAACAACTTATCTGCGATTATATCGGCAATAGAAAGCTTTTTTTCTTGGGAGTTATTATCGGCAGATGTTTATTTTGTTGATCATATTCCTAGTCATTTAATCATGGCCGATGTCTACTCGACTGTGTTAGTTGCTTTAGTTTTAAGCTTTTTAGCAACGTTATACCCAGCGTGGCGAGCTACTAAAATAGAACCAGCACAAGTGCTTGGTCAGCTTTAATAACCACTAAAACTCGATTTTTAGGTAGCAGGCAAACAATAATTGCAGAAATAGTGTAATTTCTTGTAGTGATGGCTTGTTTGTCTCCTACTTTTTCTATTAGTATAGAGTTACTTAAATATCTGTAGTGTAGATACTGTTTTGCCAACCGATCAAAAAACTCAACATATTGCCTTTAACTTTCCCATTCGTGTGTATTATGAAGATACCGATGCGGGTGGTATTGTGTATTATGCAAACTATCTAAAGTTTTGTGAGCGAGCGAGAACTGAATGGTTAAGAACATTGACCATATCACAACAGGCGTTACTTAATGAGAATGTTGGTTTTGTTGTCAAGCATATTGAGATGGATAACTTGTTTCCTGCAAAGTTAGACGATTTACTTCAGGTAACAACGACCATTACTAAGCTAAAGCGGGCGAGTATTACATTTGAGCAAGTAATAACAAATCAAAATGAAAAAGTAATAGCTAATGTTATTGCGCAAGTTGTTTGCGTAACTATCGATACCCTAAAGCCTTGTGCTTTTCCTACAATAATCTCAGGAGCGTTCAAACGTGTCAGCTGAAATATCAATCCTCCATCTATTTTTAGACGCTAGTATATTAGTACAACTGGTTATGTTTATATTGCTCTCTTTCTCTGTTATTTGTTGGGCAATGATTTTTCAACGTAGCCAAGCATTAAATAATGCGCATACACAGTTAAAATCTTTTGAAGATAAATTTTGGAGCGGTGCTGATCTTAGCCAGCTTTATGGTAACGTTGCGGCACAAAAAGATGTACATGGGATTGAAAGTCTTTTCGTTTCGGGTTTTAAAGAGTTTGCACGCCTTAGAAAAAGTAATATTAGTAATCCACAAGCTATTGTTGATGGAACACACAGAGCTATGCGAGTAGCACTGTCAAGAGAAGTCGATAGCTTAGAGAAACATCTTCCCTTTATGGCAACTGTTGGCTCTATCAGCCCATACATTGGTTTATTTGGCACAGTATGGGGCATAATGAATTCATTTATCGCCTTAGGCGCAGTCAAGCAAGCTACACTTGCCATGGTTGCACCTGGTATTGCTGAAGCACTTATCGCTACAGCTATGGGTTTATTTGCTGCTATTCCTGCCGTTATGGCATTTAATAGATTTAGCCATAAAGTTGAAAAGTTAGAAAATAGTTATAGTAATTTTATGGAAGAATTTTCGAGTATTTTACAGCGTCAATCTGCTGTAGATAACGGCTAAAGGTGCCTATATGTATCGCCGAATAAGACGAAAAAAAGTTGCTGAAATTAACGTAGTTCCTTACATCGACGTGATGTTAGTTTTATTGATCATATTTATGGTAACGGCACCACTTATTACCCAAGGGGTTAAAGTAGACTTGCCACAAGCTGAAGCAGAAGCACTCGATAAAGACAGTAAAACGCCCTTAGTAGCAAGTGTTGATGTTGAAGGGCGGTATTATTTAACGATAGGTGCGAACGATAAAGAGCCAATGTCAGCAGAAGAAGTGGCTATCTTGGTTAAAGCACACTTAGAAGTTGAGCCTGGGACACCCGTTGTGGTTAATGGTGATGGTGCTGTTTCTTATGACGCCGTTATTCAATTAATGGTATTACTACAAAAAGTAGCTGGTGTTCCGTCGGTTGGTTTAATGACAGATTCGGTGGATGAGTAATTGAAAAACACACGACTTAGTTTAGTTTTTTCTAAAAAGCCATTACATAAATGGTTAGCTATAAGTATTGTTTTGCATGTTGGTGTTTTAGTGTTTTTATTACTTGGTGATATGTCATCAGCTCCTAAACCATTAAAAGCAGTTGCACCCAGTGTAGCTCAGCCAATTAAAGCAGTAGTGGTTGATGCAAAAAAATTAGAAAACGCGATAAATAAAGTTAAAAAGCAAAAGTCTGAAGCACAAAGACTTGAACAACAGCGTATTAAAGATTTAGAAAAGCGAGCAAGTGATGCGAAAAAACGCAGAGCCAAAGAACAGGCACGCATTAAAAATTTAGAAGCACAACGAAAGAAGAAAGAAAAAGAAAAGATAGCAGCAGATAAAGCAGCGAAAAAATCAAGAAATCAAGCGGCAAAAGCAGAGAAGCTTCGTAAACAAAAAGAACAAGAAAAACAAAAATCAGAAGAAGCAGCTGCCAAAGCGCGCTCTAAACGTTTAAAAGAAGAAGAAGCGGCAAGGCAGTCAGAAATAAAGCGTAAAAAAGATCTTGCCGAGAAAAAGCGTCTTGAAAAAGAAGCGAAAGAACGTGAAGCCAGAGAAGCCGAATTAGCTGCTCAAATGGCCGCGGATATGGCGAAAGAAATGCAAGTGCGTAATCAAGCAAGACAGCAGCAAGTACTTTCTGAAACACAACGTTACGCGGCATTAATTACTAACACTATCGACAGACATATGATCAACGATAGAAGTACGATGGAAGGCAAGTCTTGTCGATTGACTATAAACCTTGCTCCATCAGGCTTTGTCCTTAAGGTAACCGTTGAATCTGGGGATAGTGTTGTATGTCAGGCTGCAGAAAGAGCTATTTTTAAAGCAGGTACGCTGCCGGTTTCTAAAGATCCTGAAGTATTTAAAGAAATGCGTAATATAGGTGTTACAGTTAAACCAGAATTTTAGTAACATATTCAATATAGGCTAGCGTTTACCTCGATTACTTAGTAGTTTATAACTAACTTATTTATTCGAAATACGTTATCCATCTAGCAGTTAACATGATGTTAACTGCTAAACGTTAGATTAATTAGAAGTGAAAAAATGAAAATAAAACTATTTATCGCTATTTTATTTACCCTTGTAACAACCAAGGCCTTTGCCACCTTAGAAATTGTTATTACAGGTGGGGTGGATAGTGCAAGACCTATCGCTATTTTGCCTTTCAAGTTTGAAAGCTTAAATGCTGTACCTGCAAATGGTGCTAATGCGGCGCAACTGCCACAAACCGTATTAACCAAAATTGAAAAAATTATTCATGATGACCTTCTAAGGAGTGGTAAGTTTAACCCCATTAAAAGTGAAACTTACCCACAGCAATTGCAGTCTATTGACGACATTAACTATAGCAAGTGGGCTAATATAGGCGTAGAGGCTATATTAATGGGGGAGGTTAAACAAATCTCACCAACACAATATGCAGTTAATTATCAGTTAGTTGATGTTATTAGAGGTCAAGTAACTGGTGGTAAATCAACCATGTTAAAAAATGGTAATCTAGTCGATGCTAAAGATCACATCTTAGCGCAAAATGGCGCTACGATTAAAGCCGAGCAGTTTAGAAGGTATGCGCATAAAATAAGTAATGTAGTGTATGAAAAATTAACGGGTTCAAGAGGCGCTTTCTTAACTAAGATAGCTTATGTGATTGTAAGAGACGAGGGAAAATACCCTTATCAATTAGCATTTGCTGATTATGACGGATTTAACGAACATGTCTTGTTAAGCTCTAAAGAACCTTTAATGTCACCAGCATGGCATCCTAATGGAGAGCAAATTGCTTATGTGTCTTTTGAAAATAGGCAAGCACAAATTCACAGTATCGATATTTATAGTGGTCAAATACAGTTGATTAGCTCACATAAAGGGATTAACAGTGCTCCGCGCTGGTCTCCAGATGGCAAAAAAATAGCCATGGTTTTATCAAAAGATGGTAATCCTGAAATTTACATTCATACTATTGCTACTAAGCATTTGCAGAGAATCACCCGAAATCGCTCTATAGATACCGAGCCAAGTTGGATGCCGGATGGAAATTCTTTGATATTTAGTTCAGAACGGGGTGGTAAACCGCAGCTTTATCGCGTAAATTTAGATAACGGTAGGACTCGACGCTTAACTTTTGATGGCGAAATGAATTTAGGTGGTTCAATAACACCTGATGGAAAGCAGCTAATCATGGTAAATCGAACTCGAGGTCAGTATCGTTTAGCAAAACAGGAGTTATCATCTGGTGTATTCCAAGTGTTAACGAAAACCCGTTTAGATGAATCACCGAGTGTTTCACCTAACGGTGGTATGATCATATACAGTACAAAATATAACAATAGACAAGTACTGGGACTCGTATCGGTAGATGGGCGTTTTAAAGCACGTTTACCTATTTTAGATGGACAAGTTAAATCACCTGCTTGGTCACCTTTTTTATAAAAATTAATAAGTCTTATTAATGGCTTCATTTATTTTACGAAAGTAAACGAACCATTAATGGGTTTGTAATAACATAACTTTAATAACCTAAGAATTAAGGAAATATAATGCGTTTAAACACAACAGTAAAAAACCTAGCAATTGCATTGCCACTTCTAGCTTTAACAGCTTGTAGCTCTAACTCAGATACAGAAGAAGCGAATCAAGTAGATACTAATGCAGTACAAGAAGAAGTTGTTGTAGAGGATCCTGTTCAAGTTGCTGCTGCTAAACGTGCTGCTGAAATTGAAGAACAAAAGCGTCAAGAGTTAGAGAAGCTTCGTTCAGAACATATTATCTATTTCGACTTTGATGCATCAAACGTAAGTGGTGATTTTTCAGCACTACTTGACGCACATGCTAAATTCTTAAATGCCAACACAACGGTGAACGTGTTAATTGAAGGTCATGCTGATGAACGTGGTACGCCAGAGTACAACATCGCATTAGGCGAGCGTCGTGCTAAAGCTGTTGTGACTTATTTAGAAAACATGGGTGTATCATCAAGCCAACTTTCTACAGTTAGCTACGGTGAAGAAAAACCAATGGTTTCTGGTAGCGACGATGCAGCTTTCGCTAAAAACCGTCGTGCAGTAATCGTATACTAAGCAACGGCAACGAGAACATAATGAAACTAAATCAAGTTTTATTGGGTATTTTATTAGCAAGTACAACTCACGTTGTACTTGCTAATACAGCTCCTGTAGAAGATGTGGTAACGGGGTTAAACTCAACTGCAACAACAGGCAGCGAGACAGTAGCCCAGCAAATAACCCGTCAACTGGCCTCAACACAGAGATCGCAAGTTAATTTACAGCGTCAATTAGATGAACTGCAAATTGAAATGAACGAGCTGAGAGGGCTTTCTGAGCAACATGCACACCAGCTAGGTCAAGTATTAGAGCGTCAACGTGAGCTTTACCTTGAACTAGATCGTCGTGTTAATGAAGCGCTTAAGGAAGGTAATAGAGCTGCGAGTAATCAGCAGGTGCAACCGTTAACTCAGGATTACAGTAATAATCTGACCGAGAACGAAGCTTACGATAAGGCACTAAACCTTGTTTTAAAAGAAAAGCGCTATGAACAGGCCATTCCTGAATTTAGAGCGTTTAATAAAAACTTCCCTGATTCAAGTTATGCTGCCAATGCACATTACTGGTTAGGGCAATTATTATTTAATAAGCAAGAATTAGTTGAGGCAGATAAAGAGTTTTCTTTGGTGGTAAATCGCTTTAAAGCATCATCGAAGAGACCTGATGCCATGTTAAAGTTAGCAATATCAGCTGAAAAACAAAACAAAAATACGGATGCAATAGCATTGTATAAGCAGTTAATAAAAGAATACCCTTCTTCAAATTCTGCGCATTTTGCAAAACCTCGGTTATCCTCGCTAGAAAAATAACTTAATTAAAAATAGATTTTTTTTAAATATACGCTAGTTTTAAAATGTAAAGCTAGCGTTTTGCTTTGTTTTTGAACAAACAGTGCGAAACACTAAAAAAAAAGTAAGTTTTAGGTTGCACTTAATATTTTTATGGGTATTATATGCCCCGCGCTCAAGGAGCAACCTTGACGCATCGGCGGCCGTTAGCTCAGTTGGTAGAGCAGTTGGCTTTTAACCAATTTGTCGAAGGTT
>JBMYWR010000088.1:0-13107 GCA_049607625.1 Colwellia sp. | reverse complement strand
CTAGCTCTGTACTTTATTCCCAGCTATCCATGTTTCTTTAACACTTAAATCATTAGCTAGTAAAACAAAGTCAGCCTTTTTGCCTACTTTTAACTGCCCTCTTACAAGTTCATTTCCTGCATATAAATACTGTGCTGGGTATAAACTTGCCATACGAATAGATTCATCTAGTGGTATGTTTAGCTTTTGATGTGTATTTTTAACGGCTGTTGCCATATCAAGTGATGAACCCGCAAGTTCGCCTGTAGTAGATGTAAGTTTTCCTTCTTCTACATATACAGTGCGATCGTATAGTGGGAATTCGGTCATTTCAGTGCCAACAGGTGGCATTGCATCGGTAACCAAGAATATTCCACCAGCAGGTTTGGCTTTAATCGCTAATTTACAGCTTGCGTAATCAACATGATGTCCATCAACAATAAGGCCTGCTTGGGTATTATCATTAAGTAAGGCGCAACCTACCACACCAGGCTCTCTGCCTTGCAGTGGCGACATCGCATTAAATAAATGAGTAAAACCTGTTGCGCCAGCATCAACCGCACTTTGTGCTTGTTTATAATCAGCATTAGTATGCCCTAAACAAACTTTGATGCCTAGAGAAACCATACGCGTGATATCTTCAACTGAAACGGTTTCAGGTGCTAAGGTAACCATGACCTGACCTAAATCTTTTCTTGATAAAATAGCCCATTCATCGTCTGTTATTGGACGAATTAACTCAGCACAATGCGTACCTTTTTTGGCAAGTGATAAATGCGGGCCTTCGAAATGAATACCTAAAATACCCGGTACTTGTTCTTTAATGGCTTGTGCCATCGCATCTGCAGCTTCTGCCATTACACTTACTTTATCGGTGATAAGTGTTGGCATCATGCCTGTTGTACCGTATTTGGCATGGGCAAGCATCATCGTTTTAAGTTGTTCAACACTTGGGCTGTCGTTGAACAATGCACCGCCGCCGCCGTTTACTTGCAAATCTATGTAACCCGGTACAACTAATTCTTGAGCAGTAAAGTCAACATTCTGGGTGTCGTGATCTATTTTTGTAATCGTTCCATCAGTAATAGTAAGAACACAATCATCAAGAAATTGCTCACCATCAAATAATCTTTTTGCATGAAAACGTATCGTTGTCATTTTATAATCTCTTTTCTGTTTACATCAAACGATGTTTATTTTTCAAGCTGACTCTTAGCGTAATAAACTGCACCGACTTCAGGTGGACTTAGTGGCTCTGATAATTGCGCTTGAATGTCTGGTGAAAGCCATTTTTGTAGAACCGGTGTTAGGCCACCTAACAAAGAGAGTCTCGCCGGGTTCTTTTCAAGTAATTTTGTGGCTACTGAGTCGATGTAAGCCGCGCCTTCTTTAACGACAGCTAATGCGACTTCGTCGCCTTGGTCTGCTGCAATAAAAACAACCCCAGCAAGCTGTGCAAAAAATGTTGCTTTTTGGCCTGCAGTCTTCTCTATAACTTCGGTAATAGTTGTACAGGAAAGCTTTTCAAGTAACAACTCATTCATTATGGTCGGTTCAATAAAGCCTTCAAGTGATTTTAAAACCATTTGAGTTGCTTGCAATCCAAACCAAGCGCCGCTGCCTTTATCACCTTGCGGGAAGCCATGTCCACCAATAATATAGTCTTCATTATCGATATAAGAATAACCACAAGAGCCTGTGCCTGTGATAATTACCGCGCCATTAAGTTGATGATGCGCCCCTAAACAAGCGATTAATAAGTCATGTGCTAAGAAGATTTGCTTGAATGGGTGCTGCCAATCTTGCATTTGTTGCATTACTGCTGGAAGGTTTACACCCGCTAAACCAACACCTGCATTAAGTTCGCTTAAAGCAATATGTGATAAGCCTGCGTCTTCAAGTGCTAATTTTGCAGAGGCTACAATAGAGTTGATAGCTTGTTCAAAGCCATATAAAGGATTACCAGGACCAGAGATACCTGAACCGAGAATTTCATTCTTTTCATTCATCACGATAGCTTTACACTTACTGCCACCGCCATCTATTCCTAAAAACAATGTGTCTTTATCACTGTTTACAAGCATACTAACCCCATATAATTCTAACCTCTTACCTAAAGAGCTTATTAGAAAGTGTCTTAAAGGTGATCATATAACCCACCTTTTTATTATAAATTCTAGTTATCATAGCCACAAATGACAGCGTTGTCATTTATTTTTTAAAAGCATTTTACATTATTACATTAAGCGAGTGAAAAACTTCGAAAAATGAAAAAGGTGTTACTCAAATAAAAATAGCACCTTTAGTCATTAAGATTTGAAAACCTACTGTTGAACAAGCGTTGTACGGCCAGCTCTAGTACCATTGTGGCTTCTACTGCGAACTGAAACACTACCCTTTACCGCAACTGGTTTATGGTATTGCTTCCACTCCTGACTCGCATCTTGGTATTCAATGGTTAAACCAGGAAATGCAATATTTGCTTTTAACTGACCCTTTTCAATAATCGCGCCTACGGTTGGCAATCTGTAATCAATGGCATCTAGCTCAAGTTTAGCAAATTCTTTTTTACCAAGCGTATTTGCAAACAAACGCCAGTTCTCATCACGTTTAGCTTTTAGCTCATCGGTGAATACTGAAGTTTCTTGGCTATAGATAGCACCTTCATAGTTATAAGGCACAGCCCACTGTGGTAGATGCCACGCACGCTCAGCTAAGGCTAATAATCGAGGGAATACTTTATGTTCAGCAATATCATCTGTACGCGTATTTTCACTCCAAAGTTGACCTTGAATACCTAAATAACGCTTTCCTTTTGCCATAGGCTCAGTTGTGTCATCGGCAATAAAAGCATTATCTTCTCTGTCTAACCAAAACTCTGCATGAATTGGCAAATTGTCAGGAATAAATTGGAATACTTTTTCGGTATTTACGTGGCGAGATGCCCAGTAATAACCAAACTCTTTTGGAGAAGCTTCATATGGGAAATCAAAATAAAGCGCATCGGGTGTTGAAATAACAATTTGCCAGTTACGGTTTGCTAATTCATTTACTTTATTATGCCCTGCCCATGAAAGCACATCCCAAGCATTTGCTTGTACGATTGCTGGCATGTTTTCAGTTCGAGTGTGTGACATACCATCACTCCAACCTGCTGTTTCAATACCTAAATCAGAAAGAATACCCGCAACACGCTCAATAAAGTATGCACCCACATCTTTAATATCCGTTACGCCATGGTTGTTGTTTTTAATAAACTCCTGACAAATAGGTGACTCAACCCATGCACCCGCTGTTTCATCAGCACCTATGTGGTAACGAGTAAGGGGCTGGCCAGCATCAACATGAATTTTCTGAACCTGAGTCATCACTTCTGTAATAAAGGCGTATGAAGACTCCATACAAACGTTGATGGTGTTGTCATTGTAAAATTGAACCGAAGAGTACTTCGTTGTATCTTCTGGGTCGTAAAGTAAAAACTCTTTGGCTTTTTCTTCGTCTTCAAGCGCCATATACTTGTTATATCTTGCTTGCATCGCTTTAACTGATGAGCGAGAGTGACCAGGCATATCTAACGATGGAATAACTTGAATATGTCTTGCGGTAGCTGCTTGTAAAATTTCAGTGTAATCGCTTACTGTGTAATAGCCATTGACTGCGGAATTTGAGTCAACACCTGCACCAAGTTGTGAAATTAAACAATCCTGCTCTTGAGTATCAAAACAGCGCTTACTGCCAATATCTGTTAGTTCAGGTAGCGATGGTATTTCTAAACGCCAGCCTTCATCATCACCTAAATGCAAATGTAGCTTATTAAGTTTGTAAGCCGCCATTTGGTCTAAAAGCGCTAAGATAAATTCTTTTGAATGAAAGTTACGTGCAACATCTACAAGCATGCCACGGAACAAATAATGTGGTTCATCTTGCACTTGCATAACAGGGATGGTTGATACATTTAAAGTAACCAAACTTGTAAGTGATTGTAAGCCGTTAAATACACCCGTTTCGTCAACACCAATAACTTCAATTGCTTTGTTAGTAACATTTAACGCATAGCTACCAATAAGTTTTGTGTCATCTTTTTCAATGCTTAAATTAAGTAAAACGCCTTTGTCGCTTTGTGCAACACCAAGTTTATTTAAACGATCAAGTGCCACTTTAACTTTAGATGGGCTAACTGAATTATAATTTACCTTTAGTCCTTGCGCGATTGATAACAATGCATTATTTTCATCTACTTTTTGATACTTCGGTGTCGGTGTAATAACCCAAGACACATCATCGATTTGCTTTTCTACTGCAATATTGCGTTGATATAAAGCATCACTTCTAAGCCATTTAGTTGAATCGGTCGGTGTACGTTTAAACTGTGTCGCTTCGTCATTAAAAGGCACGACGAAATCAAAGTTTTCTAGCCCTGTTTCTGCATTAATAGTTAGCTTGGTACTTTCAATAACTTGAGCATCTAAATTAGGCGCTGTAACAATATAGTTTGGTAAAGCGTCTGTTTCAGAGATCATTGAGTGGTTAGCACGGAAAATTAATTTTTTAGTTTCGCCTGCTTTAAAACCTGTGTAGCCATCTAATAATGCAATTTCATGTAAATCACCATTTAAATGTTTTACAGAAAAAGCATTACCATCACTGCCTTGAATAGGTGATATATGGCTAAAGAAGATTGACCAACCATTTGCTTTAATCGCTTCTTGAGCTGTAAAAGTTAACTCAACAGTAAAGCAGCTACCCTCACCCACTTTTGGATCGCATTTCTCGTTAGGAATATTAGTTACTAAACGATATTTAACATCAAGTGAAGTAGCAATGTTGTTAAGGTCGGTTTGTGTGGCTGGTATCAAATTCATCTTTGATTCAACAGATAAACCATTGTTTGTGTCAATAGAAGATTGTGTTGAATTGTCTGTACAACCTAAGATAGCTAAGCTTAATAAACTTGCTGTAACAGTTGTGATGGCTTTTGATGATAAATATTTTATAGTCATTTTTAATCCATATTCCCTATTTCATTAACCCCATGCTATTAATAGTGATTTGCATTCATTACATTAAGTGTAAGCAAAGAAAAAATTAAACGTTAGGTGGTTTTTTATTTAGTAAAACTCATTAAAGTTATTTTAGAGCATACCTTAAAACTTTAAACTTTGACAGCGCTGTCAAAGATAAGTATATTTATTTAATCATGAGTGTTGCATCTTCAAGTATGTTCATTTTATTAAACAGATTTATTCTTATTCAACTAGCTCCTTCTCTGAGTATTACGATGGTGAACTATAAGTAAAATGAAAGATATTACAATAAACCCCAATTATAAATTACAAAAATTTCAAATACCTGGAACTTCTTCATATCTCATAATAATAGATGAATTTCTACTAGATACTCAACCTATTATTAATTTTGCAAATAACACTGCCTATTTTAACCCTATGTTTGCAGATAAGACCTTATTCCCCGGTATGAGGGATAAGATGCCAATGCCTTATACGAGATTATTGAAAAATTTCTTTGAAGAATCCATATTACCTAAAGTTAAAGGCGATGCTGAATATCAATCACATTTTCATGGTAGCTTACTATCATTAGTTAATTGTGATCCCGTGGATTTAAGCGCTAATCAGAAAATGCCACATGTTGACTCTTGCAATAGTAGCGACTTTGCGTTTGTGCATTATTTTTCTGCTAAGGAGCTTGGTGGCACGAGTTTTTATCGCTATAAACCACAAAAAATAATACAATTCACTCAGGATGAAAAGGATATATTAGTTGAGATGTTGAACGATGTTATTAGCACACCAGAAGAACACAGTACTTATATTACTGGGAATACAAGTGTTTTCGATGAAGTGTTCTCTGTCGAGGCGAAGGTAAATCGATTAGTTATTTATCCAGCAAACGTTCTACATAGTGCGAATTTAATATCACCAAGAAGCTATTGCGGTGATATTAAAGAGGGAAGGTTGTCTATTTCTTCTTTTGCGAGTATATCAAAAGTATAAAAAACAAGTAATCATTAGAACACATACATGTGAACAAGTAGATAACACTTGATTTATCAAACCAAAAATATAATTAGTAAACACTGGAGTACCCTAATATGACCCCTTTAAATAATAAAGTACATGCGAATATAAAAATAACAAAGTCAAATGATGTATCTCGTTTTAAAGAGCAGCAATTAATTCCTATTACTGCTCAAGACTTTATTCCATTGTCTACAGAATTTCCAATTGTCTTTGTTAAAAATGCAGAAACAGGGCAATTCACTAGTGTTGCTATGATGGGTATTCGACCTGGAGTTAATTTATATTGTCAAGGCACAGACTGGCCTTGCCACGTACAACCTCTAGGCTTTCAAAACGGTCCTCTTTCTCTAGTCAAAACTGACATGGAAAGCGATCAAGTGATGGTGTGTTTTGATGAAAAAAGCCCACTTATTAATGATGTTCATGGTGAAGCCCTATTTGATGAAAAAGGTAATCAAACTGAATTTTTAATTCAAAAAACTGATTCACTTTTAAGAATCGCCGAGTATGTAGAACAAACCCAAGAAATTAATGAAATTTTTGCAAAGAACAAACTTCTTATCTCTAAGAAACTAAATGTAAAAATATCAAGTGAAAAAGATCCTGTTTTACTAAGCGGTATTTACCTTATCGATGATAATGTCTTAAATACTCTTCCAACTAATGAATTTGAAACTCTACGTAATAAAGGATTACTTCCATTAATTTACGCACATTTAGCATCACTTAATCAAATAACACGATTAACGCTAAAACAAAATGAATTTGATACAAAATAGAGACGTTACATGTCACAACCTAAAAAAATAATAATAGTTGGCGGTGGAACCGCTGGGTGGATGACAGCAAGCCTTTTGCATAAAGCTTGGGGTAATAAAAGTACAGAAATATTACTAATAGAATCTGATGTCATCGCTAAGATTGGTGTTGGTGAAGGTTCCACACCTGCTTTAAAGCTGTTTTTTGAACACCTTAATATTACAGAGCAGGAATGGATGCCTTATTGTAGTGCCACCTACAAATGTGGCATCAGCTTCCCAAATTGGTCTGAAAAGCCTGGTTTTAAAAGCTATATACATCCATTTTATTCACAAGCAGATAGCAAAGCGGGTAACGCTTTTATTCACAATGCTAAATTAAGAAGGAATGGTCTTGATGTAGATAGCCACCCTGATAAATTTTGGGTACAAACCAGTTTAGCAAAGGCGTTCAAAAGCCCTATTTCAAAAGAGCAACTAACGAACAAAATGGATTATGGTTATCACTTTGATTCCGCTTTAGTAGGACAGTTTCTTAAAAATCGCCTTGTCAACCTTGGTATTAAACATCTAGTTGATACTGTGACAGAGGTTAAGCTAACAGATACAGGTGAAATAAAAAGCCTGTTGACTAAAAACAATGATGTTCAACATGCTGATCTATTTATTGATTGTACGGGCTTTTCTGCTGAATTAATTTCAAAAGCACTTAACGTAAACTTCATTGATTATAAAGACAGTCTTTTTAACGATCGTGCCATTGCTATTCAATCAAGTATTGATGTTAATTCGCCAATTCCTTCACAGACTACCTCTTCTGCATTATCTTCTGGCTGGGCTTGGAGTATCCCTCTTAGTAACAGATACGGTAACGGTTACGTTTATTCATCAAAATATATATCTGACGCTAATGCGGAAACTGAGCTTCGTCAGCATATTGGTTCAAGTTGTAACGACTTTCCAGCGCGTGTTCTTCACATGAAACTTGGCAGAGTTGAAAAACACTGGCATAAAAACGTTTTAGCTGTTGGGTTATCACAAGGTTTTATAGAGCCTTTAGAAGCAACTGCACTTATGCTTATTCAACATACTGTAGAAAACTTTATTAATAGTTTCGATGAAATGATAACTGAATCTACCTATTTAGAACGGCAACAAGATACTTTCAACAATTATATCAATGAGGTCTTTGAGAATATCAAGGATTACATTGTGGCGCACTATAGGGTTAATTCTAGAACTGACAGTCAATACTGGATAGACAATAGAAATAACACCAACATCTCTACTCGATTAACAGCACTATTAGCGGCTTGGGATCTAGGTGGAGAACACTTTGAAGCTGCACTAGATGAACATCAAGCCGAATTAACTTATTTTGCGCCGAGTTGGTACTGTCTTTTTGCTGGAAAAGGACGTTTTCCAGAGATATTAACTAAACCAAAACCCGATACAATAATAGCACCAAGTGAGCAAGTGTTTGATTATTGCCAAAAGGTTAAAGAGCACTTTATTGACCACCGCCTGCAGCTTAAGTCGCTTTATGGTGAACAGTGGTCAGGTAAGTAAAATATACTATTGATACATTAATGCTTTGGCTTATTATCTAGCCAAAGCATTATCTGCTTTGCAAGCCATACTGTTTAATTTTATTTATTAACTCTCTGTGTCCAGGTAACTCTTGTTCAAAGTGTACTTTAGCTTGATCTATTTTACTTGCATGTTTTGTTGCTTCTTCATGATAACTTTCACTTTGCTTTTCTGGTTTAGTTTGATAATTCATTCCATATAGTAAATAAAGGTAGTTATCGTAATCAAACACCTCAAATTTACTAAAAAAATCCTCTTTTTCAGGTATAAATCTTTCCCATAATGAGAGTCTATTTTGTAAACCTGAAGGAATAGTATCTCTTTTTTTATTATCTAACCAAAATGCCGAGTCGGTACGGTCAGAAATACAGTAATGCAATTTTATAAAATCGACCACCCTATCCCAAGCATAACCCATAACATGGTTAAATCGTTTTTCCAACGATGCCATTTCTTCTTTTTCACAAGGAAATCTGGCACTTAAAAAACTCGCAGCAAAATCAGTTAACAAAATGGAAGTCGCCTCGAGAGGCTCTAAAAAACCCTGTGCTAATCCCAACGCTACACAGTTCTTATGCCAAAACTTTTCTCTGTAGCCTACTTTCATAGGTAACTTTCTAAAAGATAATTTAGTGTGTTTCGGGCCTAAATAATGTGACAATTTTTCTTTTGCTTCATCATCAGACATGTGGTTATTTGAGTACACAAAACCAACACCCCGTCGCTCAGTTAACGCGATATCCCAGATCCAACCGGCTTGATGAGCTGTAGCAATTGTATAGGGAGGAATTTCTTCTATCCCATCTGTCGGCACTTGCACAACCAATGCTGTATTAACCAATAACTCTTTTGACTTATCAATAAAGGGGACGTTAAGAGACTTATCGATCAACAGCGATTCAAAGCCCGAGCAATCTATATAAAAATCAAAATCAAGCTTTCCTAACTCACTTGTAATTAAAGAAGATATTTCACCCTCTTCATTTTTTTCAACTCGGTTCACATTAGCCAACAAATGAATAATACCATATTTATTAATAGCATTTTCAGCCAGTAAAAGAGCAAATTTGGCTGCATTTAAGTGATAGGCATAACCTAACGCACCTTGATACTCAGGAGTAGATATTGTTTTTGGTGCTTTACTTAATTCACATGCGCTATGCTGAGGCGAAACATAGTCTGCATAATGCTTTGTTCTTCCCTCTTTAAACCAGTGTTCTGTTAAATCTTCACCTAGCTTGCTAGGTAAATCAAAAAGGTGATGAAAAAAATTTTCTTCTTCAAATTTGTTTTTATCCATCCAATTAACAAATTTTATAGACTGCTTAAAAGTAACATCACATTTTCGTACAAAGTCTGTTTCCGTTATACCAAAGCTTTGTAATGTTTTACGGATATTAGGTACGGTTCCTTCTCCTACACCAATCGGGGGAATATCCGGCGACTCTATCAGCGTAATCGTAATATCAGGGCTATCTTTGAACTGCTTACCTAAATGATTTGCTGCAAGCCAACCCGCAGTGCCACCACCTACAATAACGATTTTCCTAATATCCATCACAACACCAACCATTTCTATTTTATTTACATTGTAATTAAAAATTATAGCCTAACGAGTAGTCAATAATCTGTAATTTTTTTTATTATACCAATTCCGTTAAGTAATAATTAATCGTTCGCCTTGGTTTGATTGGTTTTTCCAGCGAATAACAAGAGCATAAACTTAATGGAATTGGTATTACTTTTCATTTAAACATAATAACAAAAAGCCCAGCATATGCTGGGCTTTATTAGTGCTTTTAGCACTTTATTTAATATAACTTAGCAAAAGTATTTTTGCTTAGAAACGTACAGAAACACCAACTTTATAACGTGCTTCACCTTCAAAACTCCAAGCTGGATAAGCAGACTTAAGTTCAGGTTTAACTTCAGCATTTACGCCTGCAACACCTGTTTGAATGCTATCTTCTTCAAGAATATTAACAGCTTCAAATGTTACATCTAAGAAGTCAGTAACTGACCAAGTAGCGCTTAGATCTAATGTTCCGTATGCTTCGTGTTGACGGTTACCGTAGAAACCTGGTGCTTCACGCATCATGAACTCTGAACGCCAGTTATAAGCAAGACGTGCTGAGTAGCTATCTGCTTCATAAAAACCAACCGCGTTAACTGTATGCTCTGAAGAATCAGAGAAAACACTTACTTCGTCTGGGTAGTTTGAGCCAGGAGACTTAGCATCTGCGTACGTATAGTTAGCAGAGTAACCAAAACCACTATCGAATGCACTTTGAACTTGAAGTTCTATACCTTCAATTGTACCACCAGCGCCGTTAACAGACTTACTTACAGTCCAGTTATCAACACCTGAATCATTATCAATAATACCGATAGATTGATTTAATTCTTGTTGAGTTGAGATAAATGTACTTACATCTTTAGTAAAGTAAGTAGCACTTACCATACCGTCGTCGCTAAAGTACCATTCAACACCGATATCAGCTTGGAAAGCTTTAAAAGGTTCTAATGCAACGTTACCTGTGTTTTGTACTTCGTTTCCTGCAGTACCATCGTTATAACCTGATAGCGCTTGCGTAGCAAACATATCTGAGTAGTTAGGACGTGAAATAACTTGTGCTGCTGATGTACGTAAAATCACATCGTCTGCTAAGTCCATAACAACGTTAATGCTTGGTAATATTTCATTGTAGCTAGCTGTTTCAGTAGATAACACAGTATCACGAACACCCATTGAGCTAAGTGCATAGTGATCTGAAGATGCATCAGTAGAAACATAACGTAAGCCAATGTTACCACGGATGCCGTCTGCATCGAAGTCAGCCATTGCGTATAGCGCTAGGTTTTCTTCGTCAACAGTACCGTATCCAGCACGGTCTTCATCGTAACCTTCGATGAAAGATTTAGAGTCACTTAACATTGCATCTAAGTTAGGCTTAGGTAAAGTAAAACCAGCACCTGAAGAAACAGTACCTGAGAAAAATGCATTTGCATTTTGACCAACAATATTAGGCGCTACAGCAGCAAAAGTTTGTTGCTTAACGCTATGGTCAGCATAACGAACACCCGTTTTAAAGTTTGTGATGACGCCTAAATCAACAGGAACTTTAAAATCTAAGTTTACATAAGTTTCTTCATCAGAGTTAGGTTGTTTTTTTAGTGCCCAACCTGCAGAAGATAAATCAGCTTGGAAATCGTCTGCTGTGAAGCTTTTATTAGCAATATCGATTTTAATTATATCGCCTGTGGCATCATAAGTACCAGCGTAATCAGCTGGAGTACCTATGAAGAAACCGTAGTTTGCTGTTAAGTCTGTACCACCTTCAGCTTTAGTATTACCTACGCGACCAGAAACCGTAAAGTTATCCGCCTCATATTCGAAGTCAAAATCAACAGTATCAGAAGTCATACCCGTTTGACGAGCCCATGTTTGTGCCCAACCAGGGTTAGCACCAGTACCTGGGCGACGGTAGAATGTACATGCGCCAGCTGCGTTAGTTTGTTCACAAGCTGCAGTTTTGTCATCAGGGAACATTGTGAATAAAGATGTATTGGCATTATCTGCTTTTAAATCTAAAGACATTAAGTTTAAGCCAAACTCTAAGTTATCCGTTGGGCGGTATTGTAATGCAACATTAATCGCTGTGCGTTCACGTTGTTGTTCGAATGTCGTTGGAACGATATCACCCCAACCTAGTAAAGACTCGATACCGTTACGTTGATAGTTAGTTTCTGAATAAGATCCAGCAACTAAAGCACCAAAAGTTTCGCTTTCGTTTTTCCAGCTGTATAAGCCAGATAGTTCAGGATCAGTAGACTCTGAAACCGTACCGTAATCGCCTTTAACACTTGCAAATACTGAGTTAGCATCTAAATCAAGAGGCTTACGAGTTTTAACGATAACAGTACCACCGATACCACCTTCAACTAAATCTGCTTGTGAAGATTTATAAACCTCTAAACCACCAACAATTTCAGAAGGAAGCATTGAGTAGTTAAAGCTACGGTCGATTGCTTGTTGGTCATACCAACCAGTAGAAGCTACTGAGTGGCCGTTTAATAAAGTACGTGTTAACTGTGCAGAAGCACCACGAATAGAAACTTGTTGGCCTTGACCAAATTGACGAGACACAGCAACACCTGGAATACGTGCTAAAGATTCACCAACATCACTATCTGGGAATTTACCAACATCTTCTGATGTGACTACATCAACAACAGCATTCGAGAAACGCTTGCCGTTTAATGATGCTTTGTTTGAACCACGAATACCAGTAACTTGAATTACTTCAATATCTTTATCAGCGTTAGCTTCTTCTGCCGCCATAACCATTGGTGCAGCACCACCGGCTAATACGAAAGCGATTGAGCTTGCTAAAACGCCTTTTTTAAATGTTTTTGATGACATTAACTTTCCCTTACACACGTTTGTTAAATTTATAAGTAGTATTTTTACAACATTCGTTAATACGAATTTTATAGCTTGATGTTTTTTTTATGTGAATTGTTTAAATTCAATCTCAAGTGTAAAAATATTTTATTACTTTATTTCAACGTTATAACTGAATAACTATGACAACGCTGTCATAAAGACCATATAAACAATAACCTTTATTGAAACACTTTGCTAGTACATTTGTTTACAAAACAAGCCAACAAGTTAACAAATCAATATAAAGCATTAATAAAAAAGATAGTAGGTCTTAACCTAGTTTATATGAAAA
>JBMYWR010000087.1:0-13145 GCA_049607625.1 Colwellia sp. | reverse complement strand
AAGGCTTCTTTCAGCCTATCGGGTTTGCCAGCTTCGCTGGGCAAACAAAAAAGCCGAGCAACTTATGCTCGGCTTTATAATGAATTTTATTAAATGACCACTGTTATTTCTTACGTTTTAGTAAAGTTAATAATAGCAGGGTTAAGTAAATCGTTATTAACAAAAATCCTTCTTTACTAAAAATTTTTTACCTAGTTACCTGTGATTATTTATACTCTTTCTACAGTGATTCCTTCTACAGTTATTTCTTCTAAAATCAGTCCTCTTGTTCAGCATTTTCATCCACTTCACTTGCAGCAACAACTTTGTAATCTCCCTGTATATATTTATTTATCACATCAGCAACCACCGTATTGGTGATTGGTTTAATAATGATGTCATTTTGTCCCGCTTCTAGAAGTGAGTTTCGTGTTTCTTGGAAGGCATCTGCAGTACATCCAATAATAGGCACTTCTGCTTTGTCGTTATTCAACCCTCTAATTTTTTCAGTCGCTTCTGCACCATTCATTTCAGGCATATATTGATCCATAAAGATGAGATCAAAATCCGCAGAGTCTAGAAGGTTAAGACACTCGATACCGTTTTTAGCAATCGTTACTGTATGTTTAAACCCTTCAAGAATCCATTTAAGTAAGAATGCATTAACTGAGCTGTCTTCTACAACGAGGATATTAAGTGATGGCACTTCAACAAGTTTCTCACTTGGCTCTGCCGTTTTATCTAGGCTAGCTTTAAGACTATCAACAGGTACAGCCTCTTCTCCTGAATTTGACTTCTCTAGATAGAGAAATAAATTATATTTCATACCATTAGAGCCAGAATGACTTGCTTCTATTTCACCTTTCATTAATTGTACTAACGCATTAATAATGCCTAATCTAACCCCTTCACCTCCTGATTTTCTAGAAGCTTGAAATTTGGTCATAGAGAAAGACTCGAACAAGGTAGCCACTTCGTTTGCAGAAGGCTTTAATCCTGTATCTTCTATTTGAAAATTTATACGCTGATATTGCGCCGATAAACCACGGCCCGTATCAAGTGTTACTGAAAGAGATACATGGCCTTTTTCTGTATTTTTAAAGGCATTCGATAATAAATAATCCATCAGTTGATAAAACCTTGCTTGATCACCAACAAAATTACCCGTTAATTGGTTATCTATTTCTTCTTCATAAAGTAAATGATTTTCTTGAGCTAAGGCTTGATACTTTTCACCTAAAACGCCTAATACATCCTTAACAGAAAAAACCTCATTTTCTAATTCAACCGTACGCATATCAAGGTCTATTAATTCCAGTACATCATTTAATAAGTGATTTAAACTTTTAGATGTAGAGCTAACTTGGGCTAATTTGGCTTTTTGTAAGTTATTAATTTTTTGTTCGCTAACAAACTTTGTTAAACCAATAATAACGTCCAGTGCGGTTCTTGCTTCATATGATATAACCATCAAAAAATTACTTTTTGCTTGTTCTGCTGATTTATACTGCTGTACTTTCCTATCGGCATAACGTTTGACTTCTATCGACTTTTGTCTGTAAATTTCGATATTTTTAACCAGGTTATAAATTTTAAAAAGTAGCACGAGGATAAAAAATGCAAACAAGCCATATAAAAGGTATAAATGATTATCTTGTTTAAAATGAAGTTGTGATATAGATGTTTTATATTGGGTGACAAGTGTTTTAAGATGGTAATTTAAGTCATATTCTCGCTCAAACCTTACAGCTTGTAACTTTGATAACATACCTGTTCTAAGTGAAGTTTCTGATAATATACTTTCTGTTTTTTGTAAATAGCGATCTAGTTGCTCTTGTTGCTCAGGTGCAACCTCTTTTAAAAGAGAAACATCTCTTTTTATGGCTGCAAAGGCGATCAATGAATGAGAGTCTAAAAAAGTCCAGTGCTGTTCAGGTAAACGAGTAATTGCCGTGACCACACTTTGTGACGGTTTTAAAGGAGAATTTATTGCAATGTAGAGTAAAGAGGTGGCTTGTAATTCTAATGTATTAAGTGTTGACGAGTAGTCTTTAACAAGCGACCAATATTCTATATTTTTATTAATCGCTTTATTTAAATTAGCCAGTTTCGCTTCATTATCATTTAACACTTCTTTCATTGTCTTTAATTGAGTTTCAAATACGGATTCATCTTCTTGATTAAAATTAGAAGGCCATTTTTGGGTCATATAATTTAGTTTATTGTTTATCGTTGATAAAGAAACCAAGGCTGTTAACGTATCATTTAACTGTTTTGATTCTTGAGTGAAAGAAGCTTCTTTTAAACTCCATAACCAAACAGAAGCCATAACAAAGAGGCAAACAAGTAGAGAAAAATAAACGGTGCTTTTAGCGTTATAATTAATTTTCATAAAGGTTGGTATTATGACTTATTCATTCGTCATAACGCTCCATTTGTCTTGTGCTTTCACGTCAAGTTTTATAATTTTTATATAAACCCTTTGATTTGCATTATGTATGTGACTTTCGTCCACCTGAACATGATCACTTAAATTGCCTTGAGTATGAATGGTGATAGTTTTTTCATTAGCACCTAAGGAAACTAAAGCTTGTTTAACAGACTCTGCTCTTTGCGTTTGCAGTTTTTCATTCAGTTCTTTTGAGCCTGTTTGGCTTGTAAAACCTTCAAGTAAAAAAGAAGTTCCCTTGTGCGACTTAACAAAAGCGACCTTCTCAGCGAGTTTATCCTTATATATATCACTTACTTTGCTTGATGAAGTCTCAAAAAATATCACAAGTTCTTGTACTTCCTTTTCTTCAACCCAAATAGGGCAACCATCGTTGGTAACATCTAATAATTCACTTGTATCTGGACAAGTATCCCGGCTATCAATAACCCCATCTTTATCTGAATCTTGTAAAGATCTAGAGTCTGTTACTTCATGACTTACATCATTTTGATTAGCGCACCCAGTCATAAATAAAACAAGCACACCAAGCATTAAAATAAATCTAATCATTATTCATTCTTCCAGTTTGAAGGAAAATCAATGTAGAGTGATTTTAATAATCCACCCGTATAATATTTTAATCGGTAAGTTGTAATTTGATAATCTGTATTCGTTTCAATATATGACTTTCTTGCTTGAAACAAATCTGTTTTAGCAATAAGTAAATCGAGTAGTTCTCGTCGACCTACTTTAAATTGTTCTTCATAACCTTTGGCTGCACTTGCAGAGTGTCCAACATTTTCTTTTAAATACTCGACTTGTTGTTCAAGTAGTTCGTAAGAAGACCAAGACTGTGTGACAGATTGCTTAATTTGTCGTTTAACAGACTCTAATAAGTCTACCGCTTCTTGTTTGCGCCAACCACTTGCATCACCTCTTGCTGTTGTTTTGCCACCACCAAAAAGTTCTAATTCCATTTTCAGCATCACTTGGAATTCATCCGTTCTTCCTTGGTTGGGATAAAGTGTTTTGGTCGCATCTGATACATCGTCGTAATTTGCATTGGCTTCGATATAAAATTCAGGGTAGTGTTTAGCCGATGCCGCTTTATGCTCTTTTTTCATTGCTTTGATATCTTCTTGAGCAGACAGAATAGAAAAATTATTTGTTGAAGCAATTTCTAATGCTTCGAGTTTAGATTTAGGAATAAATTCTTTGTTGGGTTTGGGATCTATAAGGTCGTTAGCAAATTCACCAACAATAATTGAATACTCGGTATTTAAATCTGCTACTCTATTTTGTGCCGCAATGGTTGATGCTCTAGCATTAGCTAAACGAGCTTCTACTTGAGATAAGTCAAATTGAGGAGCTAGTTGGTTTACCACTTTAACTTTCACATCTTCATAAATCTTGCGATGGTCTTCTTGATTACGCTGTGAAAGCTTTAAGATTTTTTCAGCTGCTATTAATTGTAAATACACCTCAATAACATCCATAGATTTTAATTCTGCTTCAGAATACAGTTTAAATATTTCAGCTTCCGCTTCGTGATCTAACCTAGCAACATCGTAATAAGTACTTAATCCTGAAAAAATAGACTGTCTTAACGTTAAACTTGCCTGATTCAACCTGGCATCATCATCTAAAGACCTACCATTATAATCATTGTATTTTTCTAGCCCTGTCCCAGCACTTAACGTGAGTGTCGGATAATAATCACCTTCGCTATAGCGTTTATCTGCCAAAATGGCTTTGAATCTTGAGAAAGTCTGCTTTAAATTTGGATCCGTCAACATCGCTTTAGATACACTTTGTTCAAGCGTTAATGCATGAGCAGAGCTGCCAAATATCAGCGTAAGTGATGAAATGGTTGCTAAATAAAGTTTTTTCTTTTTGAAAAGAGTTTTTTTCAAAGAGAACACGGGTAATACTTTAAATAAAGTTTTCATTTTCTTTCCTTATTTTTATTAACAGTTTACATCTCAATTTTAGTGCAATTTACATTTCACGCATTGCGCTTGCTTTCGCTCTGATAATAGGTTTTAGCCAATACTGCATAATGGTTTTGTTGCCGGCAATAATATCTACGCTCGCTTGCATACCGGGTCTAATTTCGATGACATGCCCTGAATCGGTAACCGTACCTGATAACATGACATGGCCAATATAGTGCACAACGCCCTCTTCATCCGTGAGCGTATCAGCACTTAAATGCGTTAACTCTCCAGTTAAACCGCCATAAATAACAAAATCATATGCCGTTAATTTAATTAAAGCCGGTAAGCCTAACTTCAAGAACCCTATGTCTTGGGGTAAAATTTTAACCTCAACAAGCACTTCTTTATCAAAAGGTACAATTTCAATAACGGTTTCACCCGGTTGGATAACGCCTCCTGATGTGCTAGAGAAAACCGACTTAACAATGCCTACAACGGGAGATAAAATAACAGCCCTTGAAACTTTATCTTGGATTGCAACATTATTGGTTTCTAATTGATTAAGTTCAGCTTTTGCTTCGTTTAATTTTTCTTGAACATCATTCTTAAATTTAGCAACTAATCCAGATAATTCAATATCAGCTTCCTGTCGTTGCTTTATTTTCCTTTCAATATCAAATTGAATTGCGTCTAATGCTGATTTTGTATCGTTCACAGCCCTTCGCAGCTTTAAAATTTCGACTCCTGAAATAGCGCCTTTTTCATAAGCAGGTAAGTTTAAATTAAGCTCTTCGTTGGCAATTTTTAAATTATCTTCTAGTCCAATTAAATTATTTCGAGCTTCAACAACATCCTTAGATGCCTGCTCTATACGTTTACTTAATGTTTTTGCTTCTATCTTTAAAGAGTTAACAGAGGAGTTAAAAGCCGCTTTTGCATTAGCTTTATTCTGAGCTGTAATATCTGATTCAAAATAATCTTCTATTTTAATCGTTACTTTTTTATCGGCGTTAAACTCTTCAGTAACTGCCAGTTCAGCATTAAATCGCGAGATAGTACCTCGTAATCGATCCATTTGTTGGAGCTGCTCATTTAGCGCTGACTTGAATGCTATATCATCAAGTCTTAATAACTGCTGACCAACTTCAACTTGATCACCAATTTTGACGTAAACATCTCTAATTATACCGCCCTCAAGAGATTGTATTTCTTGAATAGCGGTTCTAGGTTTCAGTTTTCCTTGTGTAACAACTACTTGATCGAGTTTAGCTATGTAACTCCATATAAGCACCGTTATAACAAACAACCCAATGGTATAAATTACAAAGCGAGGTCGCATTAAAAGCTTTTCTATTTGGTTCATACTTCCTCCTTCTTACGCAAGTTATCGACACTTCCATCGTATTTTATCTTGCCTTGATCAAATATAATGACGCGATCTACAACGGATAATAAATTCAAATTATGCGTTGAAATAATTAACGTATTCGTTTGGGGAAGCAGTTTTAAAGCATTAATGACCTTGGCTTCGGTGTTTTTGTCCATCATGGAGGTTGGCTCATCTAAAATTAATAAATTAGCTCTTTTGTAGAAGGCTCTTGCTAACGCAACACTTTGAACTTGGCCTCCAGATAAACCAACATTACCCTCGCCAACTTTCTTTTCAAGGCCGCCCTCAATTTTAGGTAATACAACATCAAGCCCGCTTTGCGATAGTGCATAAGCAAGATGATGCTCTAAAACCATACCATCTGAATTCATGGTAATATTCTTAAAAATAGACTCTTTTAAAAGTTTAGGGTGCTGTTCACAACTGGCGATATGTCTCCTTAGTAGGTCTACATCCCAAAATTTTGCTTCTAAATTGTCATAGAGCAAACGCCCTTGTGATGGAAGGTATATTGACTGGAGTAACTTTAATAATGTTGTTTTACCAGCGCCATTTCCCCCTAGAATTGCTATTTTTTCTCCTGGTTTAATCGTTAAATTTATATTTTGAATCGCAAAGGACTCACTTTCAGGATATTGAAATGAAACATTATGGAATTTAAGATCGCCATGAAAACTTTTGCGCTCTATTTGTACTTCATCTGCAGGTCTTTCTAATGGAAGCCCTAATAAATTATTGATTGAATTTAGGCCTTCTTTTGCTTGTTGCCAACGGGTTATTAAGGTCGATATTTGCATAACATTACCAACCATACGCCCACTTAACATAGTAACCGCAATTAACCCCCCCATTGTCATTTCTCTTTCAGAGATAAGATAAACTCCAGTAACAATAATGGTAATGGTTAGCCATTGTTGAAGAAGCTGGGTTGTATAGCTTAGTTTCGACATAAGTTTACTGCTGTTAAAGCCTGCTTGGGCGCACTGTTCAACTGAGCGCTCCCAACGATTTAACATCCATTGCTTACCGTTATTTAATTTCAAGGTATCCATCTGTTGCAACGCTTCAAACGATAAGCCAGAGCGCTCTGATTTTAACGAAGAGAGCTCTTCAATATTTTTCACGACTTTAGGCTGTGCTAGTAAAGTGACGATAAGCATGCCAATCATGATAACAATAGGAGCAAGTACTAGAGGTCCCCCTACAAGGTAGATAATAAAAAGAAATAAGAAGGTAAAGGGTAAGTCAACTATTGTGGTGATCGTCATAGAATTCAAGAAATCACGAACACCTTCAAAATCTTGGAATTGCTTTGCAAAAGTACCGATAGAATTCGGTGCATTTTCACTTTTTGAATTAAGTACTTTTTTTAATATCCGGGTAGACAGCACACTATCTATGGCTTGCCCTACTTTATCGGTTAGCATTGAACGAGAAGATTTGAGTAACCAGTCAAAAATTAAACTCAATGCAAGAATGCTGGTTAAGACCCATAAAGTATCGAATGCTAAATTAGGAACCACTTTGTCATAGACATTCATGGTATATAACGGAACAAATAAGGCTATCAAGTTAATAACTAATGAGGCAAGCAGTGCATCTCTATATATTTTTTTATGTTTAAATAATTCTTTTACAAGCCAGTTATCCCAAAAGCCAGTATCAGCCTGTAATAAGTCTTCTTTTGGCGGATTAAAGTCAACATGGAACATTTCAAAAGAATCTATAGCAATTAATTCATCTGCAGATAAGTACTTTTCTGTTCTATGTTTTAAGTCAAATACTTTCCAGTGCGCTATGGTTTTTTCTAATATGATATGTACATTGCTTTGTCCGGAAATAAAAATGAGTGGTAAAGACCCCTCTATGTCATCCATATTATCTTTATTTGCGAGTTGAAAGGGACTCAATACTAAATGATTTAAAGCCGAAAGATTTTCAAATTGCTCCTTACTTAAAGATACCTCATCTGTAACATCTTCTAATACTTCTGTTTCTTTATGAAAATCAAAGTAACTCAATAACCAAGAAACTACATCATAAGCATCTTGATATTTCAATAAGGTTCCATCTGTTTGACTGACCTCTTCAGAAGTATTTTCAGTTGTTATATTTTCAGGGCTATCTGCCATTCCCCGCCTCCACAGTGGTGAACACTAATTTAACTTAAACAATTATTTAATAACTTCTTAACCTATTTAAAACATAGCAGATGATTTTAAAAAATGTAAAAAGTTAATTATTATTTTAAATGAAGTAGAAAAAATCCCTTTTTAGTCTATATTTTAAGTAGAACAATACGAGATAAAATAGAGGACTCCTATGCGCTATATCGTTATTCAAGCACCAACAACACTTTCTAATAGTGAGCAAGCTTCTTGGGGGATGACTCCTTCGGGGGAAATTATTGAACTTGTTAATGGAATGACATTACCCGCGGGAACCGTTGTTGGTATTCACCCTGATGTAGAAACACATACATTTATCGACAAATCCTTAGATATTCATAAACTCTCGAATTTAGACGTTTTCCAGGGAAGTGACTCTCAAGGCAATAGGGGTGAAAGCGTCAACGGTATAGACTCTAATAAAAACTCAGGAGAGCCATTTTCTGTAGATGAAAGAACAATCAGTTCGACATTAAAAAGTATGCACTCTAACTCTGATGATTATCGCTTTGACAACCATGATTTAGAACTTGTCGACATATCTGAATTTGGTTATACCTCGAAAGATTTTCAGTATTTATCAGAACAAACAGAACTTGCGAGTGACGAAGCAGATGAAGAGTCAAATAGCGGTGTAAATGCTGGTGCAACAAACTACACCATGGATGAGGATGGAACAATTACCCTCACCCAAGAGCAACTTCTCGCTAATTCTTCAGACGTTGAAGGTAATGCCTTAACGGTTACTTCGCTTCAACTAGATGGAAGTGACGCTAACGTTGTAAATAACTTAGATGGTACTTGGACTATTACCCCAAGTGAAGACTGGAATGGCACCCTTAACTTAACGGCTACTGTTTCTGATGGACAACTTTCCGCTCCTGCCAATGTCACCATTGAAGTGACTCCTCTGCCTGATAATGTAATTTACAATGGCACCGGGGTTATCAATGCTATCGAAGACACACCGGTTGACCTGGGGTTAAACCTAGATACGTCAAAATTAGGTAATACGGAAACACTTGAATCTTCCATCGCAGGTTTACCTATTGGCTCCGTTGTCTCTGATGGCGTTAATTCTATTACTATCACTCAAGACAACCAAAATGCAGATTTAACCGATTGGGATATCAATGCCATCGCTGTTACACCACCGGATAATTTTTACGGTGAAATTTCTGCACAAATCACCATTATTACCACAGAGCAAACCACCACAAACACAACCACAACGGTAATCCCTATCGTCATTAATGTGACCAATACCGATGATGCTCCTATCATTGGTGATTCATTAAACTTTAGTGTTAATGAAGATGAGTCCATTACCTTAACGCAAGAGCAATTACTAGCCAATGCTTCTGATGCAGATGGCAATGCCTTGTCTGCAGATAACTTAAACGTTTCAGGGAATGCTCAAGTCACCGCGAACGAAGATGGTACCTTTACTATTACACCGGATGAACACTTCCATGGTGTGTTAGCTATTAGTTATGATATCAGCGATGGTACCGATACCATTCCAGCCGATATGACATTAGACGTTTTACCCATTAACGATGCGCCCGAAATAGCGGCTACAGAGTCTGTATTTTCTGATACGCAAATTGAAGCGGGTATCGCTATCGATGTTTCACAAAGCAATTTACTTTCTACTGCAACAGATGTTGATGACCATGACACCTCTCTCGTCATTACTTCCATTAATGGAGACGTAGCTAATGTGGGCTCTCCTACAACAGTTACGCTAAATTATATTGATGCTGATGGCGTTGGTCAGACGCAAGAGATAGAAATTACTGTCAATGCTGATGGCAGTTATTCTATTGACGGCTTTAATTTAGATGCATTACCTCACAATGGTCAAGCAACCACTGAGTTTACTTATCAAGTGATGGATGATGAGGGTTTAGTCTCTGATACAGAAACAAGCACGTTAACCATTGCAGGCTCAAATCATGCGCCAGAGCTCATTGCCAATCATAATACTTTTACCGAGTCCTCGCTTGAAAGTGGAATTGTTATAGATGCCAACACAAGTAATTTATTATCTGCTGCCAGTGATATTGATGATGTAGATACTTCTTTAACGGTGGCCTCTGTCAACGGTGATACCACTTCAGTTGGCAGCCCTATTATAGTGACGTTTGCCTATGTTGATGCCGATGGCGTTGACCAAACACAAGACGTTGAACTCACATTAAATGCTGATGGTTCATACGCCGTGACAGGCTTTGATCTAGATGCCCTGCCCGAAGGCAGTGTCGCCTCAGGCACTTTTGATTACGCGGTACAAGATGACCAAGGCGCGGTATCAAATGCTGTTACCAGTACCATTGAAATAACCGGCACAAACGATAATCCTGAATTAGTCGCCCGCAACAATACCAATAGCGAAGACAATTTAGAAGTGGGTATCAACGTTTCAGCTGCAGACAGCAATTTACTGGAAGGCGCTAGTGATAGTGATGATGTAGATGTCTCCTTAACCGTGGCCTCTGTTAATGGCGAAGCTATCTCTGTAGGCTCTGCTACGATTGTAACGCTTAATTATGTAGATGCCGATGGTGTTGACCAAACACAAGATGTTGAACTCACTTTAAACGGCGATGGTTCGTATAGTATTGCGGGATTTGACCTTGATAATTTACCCGATGGCAGTATTGCCTCAGGGACTTTTGATTACGCGGTACAAGATGACCAAGGCGCGGTATCAAATGCTGTTACCAGTACCATTGAAATAACCGGCACAAACGATAATCCTGAATTAGTCGCTCAGCATTATGCTTACAGTGAGTCATCGTTAGAAAGTGGGATTAACGTAAGCTCTGCAGACAGTCTACTTCTATCACAAGCTACCGATAGTGATGACATAGATGGCAGTTTGACTATTGGAAGCGTTAATGGCCAAGCCAGCAACTTAGGTCAAGCCGTTGCCTTAACGTTGTTCTTTAATGATGCCGATGGTGTGGCGCAAACGCAAGATGTGAACTTAACGGTGAATGCCGATGGTTCTTACAGCATCGATGCCTTTGATCTCGACGCGCTTCCTGATGGTGCGACGGCGTCGGGCACGTTTACTTACCAAGCTGTCGATGATGACGGCGCATTATCGAATACCGTGACCAGTACCATTGAAGTCTCGGGTACGAACGACAATCCGCAGTTGGTTGCCAGCGATAACGGCTTCACTGAAGATCAGTTGGAAGCAGGGATTGCTGTTTGGGCCGGTGCGAGTAACTTGTTAGATCAAGCGTCAGATGTGGATGGTGCCAGTGGAACCCTTCAAATCGGTACCGTGAATGGCAGTGCTGCAAATGTGTTGAATCCAGTAGTAGTCAGACTGAACTACACCGATGCTGATGGCAACGCGCAATCTCAAGACGTCAATCTAACTGTAAATTCAGATGGTTCGTACGCAATTAACGCATTCGATTTAGATGCGCTCCCCAACGGGGCGAGTGCGACAGGTACGTTCAGCTACCAGGTATTAGACCGCGAAGGTGCCTTATCGAATACCTCGATCGGCACGATTGAAATATTTGGTACGAATGACAACCCAGTACTTACGGCTCAAACCAATACATTTACAGAAGACAACCTTGAGGTTGGTTTGAGTGTGTCTGCTAATGCGAGCAATCTTCTATCGGGTGCGACAGACATCGACGATATGGATTCAACGCTTAGTATTGGCACCGTGAACGGTGCAGCGGTGAATGTGGGTTCAGCGGTCGTTGTGACGCTTAATTACACGGATGCCGATGGCCAATCTCAGACTCAGAGCGTAGACCTAACGGTCAACCAAGATGGCTCCTATAGCGTAGCTGCATTCGACTTTGATGTGTTGCCGCTAGGCGAGACGGCGACTGGGGTATTTGATTATCAGGTGATCGATGACGACGGTCAGTTATCAAATACAGTCACGAGCACAATTGAAATTACTGGCACTAACGATGATCCAACGCTTATCGCTCAAAACAACGGCTTTAGCGAAGGCGCACTCGAGTTTGGAATTAACGTAGATGCAGCGACCAGTAACTTGCTCGATGGAGCCGTCGATGTTGATGGCGCAACGGGATCACTCCAAATTGGAACAGTGAATGGCGATGCAGCGAATGTATTGAACCCGGTTGTACTGACATTAAGCTACACGGATGCAGATGGCATCGCTCATACTCAAGATGTCAATTTGACAATCAACCCCGACGGTTCGTACAGCATCGATGCCTTTGATCTAGACCAACTACCCGCAGGATCGGCAGCAACCGGAACGTTTACCTATCAAGTACTAGATGATAGCGGAACGCTATCGAATACAGTCACCAGTACGCTCGAGATATTTGGCACTAATGATGCGCCTCAGGCAACGGCGACGGCGAATGGCTTTACCGAAGATATGCTGGAAAACGGTGTGTCCGTCTCGGCCAATGCGAGCAACTTGTTGAGCACTGGTACGGATATTGATGATATCGACAGCTCCTTGACAGTCGGAACAGTGAATGGCTCGGCCGTTAACGTGGGCGTTGCTGTAACGGTGAATTTAAGTTACACAGACATAGACGGGAACTTACAGATTCAGCCGGTTAACGTAACGGTGCACGCTGATGGTTCGTACGACATCGCTGGATTTGACTTAGACAGTCTTCCCGACGGAAGTGTCGCGACTGGGGTGTTCCATTATCAAGTCAGCGATGATGATGGAGCTTTGTCTACCAACGTTGTTAGCACGATTGAAATCTCTGGTACCAACGACAATCCTGAACTCGTCGCCAGTAATAACCTCTTTAACGAAGACCAGCTTCAAAATGGCATCAATGTCGCTGCTAACTCGAGTAATCTGCTTAGCGGTGCCACTGACGCGGATGATTTGGATTCGTCGTTAGTGATCTCTTCGATTAATGGGGTACCGGCCAATGTAGGCGTCCCAGTGACGTTAGCATTGGCATACACAGATGCTGATGGCAACGTTCAGAACCAAGACGTAAATCTAACGGTTAACGCGGATGGATCTTATGCAATCGATGCGTTCGATTTTGATGCTTTACCGTTCGGTAACCTTGCAACTGGCACGTTCACCTATCAGGTCAGTGATGACCAAGGGGGAACGTCTGGCGCAGCGACTAGCACTATTCAGCTATTCGGTACTAACGATGCGCCACAGCTTACGATGCAAAGCAACGGTTTTACCGAAGACATGCTCGAAAACGGCGTGATGATGCCGGCGAATGCCAGTAATTTAT
>JBMYWR010000086.1:0-13536 GCA_049607625.1 Colwellia sp. | reverse complement strand
AATATGGATGGCACCATTATTACCGCCAATGATAACTTTTTAAGTACCGTAGGTTACACCCTTGATGAAATACAAGGTAAACATCATCGTATGTTTGCTGAGCCAAGCTACGGTAACAGTTCGGAATATAATAGCTTTTGGCGTAAATTAAATGACGGTCAATTTGATAGTGGTGAGTACAAGCGTGTTGGTAAGGGCGGTAAGGAAATTTGGATTCAGGCCTCTTACAACCCCATTTTTGATATGAATGGAGCACCTTTTAAAGTGGTTAAATATGCTTCCAATATAACGGAACAAAAAATTCAAGCCGCTGATTTTTCTGGCCAGTTAGAAGCTATTGGTAAATCTCAAGCAGTAATCGAATTCAATTTGGATGGTACTATAATCGATGCAAATAAAAACTTCCTAATAACATTAGGGTACGAACTTCATGAAATACAAGGCAAGCATCACCGTATGTTTGCAGAACCAGAGTATGCTCGCAGTAAAGAGTACGCGCAGTTTTGGAAGCAATTAAACAATGGTAAATTTGATAGCGGTGAATACAAGCGCATAGGCAAAGGTGGTAAAGAAATTTGGATACAAGCCTCATACAACCCTATTTTTGATATGAATGGTAATGCTTTCAAAGTTGTTAAATATGCCACTGATATTACCCTTCGCAAAAAAGCTGTAGAAGAAATTAAAGCCGTGGTTTTAGCTATGTCTAAAGGTGATTTAACCTTACGTGTAGATACCAACCTAGGTGATGAATTTAATGTCCTCGCCGAAGCGATGAATTCATTATTAGACAACTTAAGCAAAATGATTTCTGAAATAAACTCTGCTTCTGATCAAGTATTTAATACGTCTAAAGAGTTAACTACAGGTAATTCAGAGTTAAGCCATCGCACTGAATCACAAGCATCTAGCCTTGAAGAAACAGCTGCTGCGATGGAAGAACTTTCAACCACCATTCAGCAAAATGCAAGCAACGCATCTGAAGCCACTAACTTAGCTAACGGTGCAATGGATAAATCAACCAAAGGTGGCGAAGTAATTACCAGTGCTATCGCTGCAATGCAAGGAATACAAAAATCGAGTAGGCAAATCTCAGATATTATTGGTGTTATCGATGAAATAGCTTTTCAAACTAATTTACTTGCATTAAACGCCGCAGTGGAGGCGGCAAGAGCGGGTGAACAAGGTCGGGGTTTTGCTGTAGTCGCCAGTGAAGTTCGTAACTTAGCTCAGCGGAGCGCTTCAGCGGCTAAAGAAATTAAAGGTCTTATTAATAATAGCGTAGAAGCTGTTAATGAAGGCAATGAACTCGTTAATAATACCGGCCAAACTTTTGAAGAAGTGGTTATTGCTGTAAGAGAAGTGGTTACTACAATTTCAGATATTAATACCGCTACGCAAGAACAAGCTAGCGGCATTAACGAAGTAAGTTCTGCTGTTTCACAAATGGATACCATGACACAACAAAATGCAGCTTTAGTAGAGGAGTCTGCTGCTGCAAGTAAATCGATGGAAGACCAAGCTAAGAATTTATTAGAGCATGTTGCATACTTTACTATTAATGATTAGTTGCTTAATACCTGCTTTATTAAATAAATTAGGTATAAATGAGATTGGTCTTAATAACTATTGTGAATGCACTTCCCCTGTTTCATCATTCATAAAGCCCTGACAGATATAGCCTTGTAACTGTTTTGGCTTTTTATTTAGATGAAGATAGTGTTCAAAGCCTATCGAAAAAGCAAAAGGGTTAGCATTATAATCTGCATAAGATTGGTCGTTACCCAGTTTGGCCTCTCTAACACCAGCAGTAAAACTACTTAAAAAATCATCTCTGTCATTAATTAACAAGACAGTTTCACCGCTTCTATGTTCGACAACTTCCAGTAAGCCAAGATCGACATACTTATTAACAACACTCTCATTAAAATAGCCACTATATCTATCTGTTTCTCTAACATAAATTACCGCAGAGTCTTCTGTTGCCTCCATCAAAGAAACAAATAACTCTCTTACTTTTTTCGAAATCATCTCACTACCTTTACTGATATATTCTAATAGCAGAGATTATACTGAACTTAACTCAGCTGTTACACCTAATACATTGTAGCCATAAAGTTTTATATAAATCTGGCTTTCCTCTTAACAAAAACGCCCTCTCATTTAAGTAATGAGAGGGCGTTCTATTTATATTTATAGTTAAATTAATTGGTAAGGTTAAACTTACTCTTATTTAATTAAATCAATAAAGAAACTATATTCCAACGCTGTGTCATGAATACGTTTGAACCGACCAGATGCACCACCATGTCCAGCCTCCATATCGGTCTTAAATACCAATAGGTTGTCATCCGTTTTATACTCACGCAACTTAGCCACCCACTTCATTGGTTCAAAGTATTGAACTTGCGAGTCGTGTAAACCAGTCGTAACAAGCACATTGGGATAATCTTGTGCTTTTACTTGATCATAAGGCGAGTAAGACAACATATAATCATAATACGGTTTATCCTTTGGATTACCCCACTCTTTAAACTCATTTGTGGTAAGCGGAATACTCTCATCTAACATGGTCGTTACAACATCAACAAATGGAACTGCCGCCGCAATACCGTTGTACAATTCAGGCGCCATATTCATTACAGCTCCCATTAACAGACCACCAGCGCTACCGCCAACCGCAAATACATTTTTCTCATCGCCATAACCTTTAGCAGTTAATGCTTTAGTTACGTCAATAAAATCAGTAAATGTATTCTTTTTATTGAGTTTTTTACCGTCTTCATACCATGGTCGGCCTAGCATTTCAGAGCCGCGGATATGGGCTAAAGCGAAAACAAAACCACGATCGAGCAAACTCAAGCGGCTTACAGAGAAGTAAGGATCGATTGTCGCCCCATACGAACCATAG
Source organism: Colwellia sp. (assembly GCA_049607625.1). Classification (GTDB taxonomy): domain Bacteria; phylum Pseudomonadota; class Gammaproteobacteria; order Enterobacterales; family Alteromonadaceae; genus Colwellia. The sequence continues at coordinate 10,625 of JBMYWR010000086.1, read as the reverse complement.
GCATATTGGTATAATGGATTGGTACCGTCTTTCTTGAACTTATCTTTATGATAGACAAGTGATACTGGCACTTGTTTTCCATCGCGTGCTTTTATAAAAATACGCTCAGAAGTATAATTCTTACTATCAAAACCACCGAGCACCTTGGTTTGCTTTAGCTGATCTTTAATAAAACTTTTTAAGTCAATATCGTAATGTGTGCCTGGTGTGGTAAAGCTGGTGTAATAAAGCCTTAAAGCTGGATTATCTAATTCATTATTACCGTATAAATTTAAGCTATAAGCTGAATCATTAAAGCTTAGTTGGTGCTCATTACCCGTTGATAACTCGCGAATAGTTACACGGCTTACGCCATTTTCACGTTGCTGATACACTAAATGGTCGCTAAATAGCTCATAATCTTCTAATTTCACAGCATCATTAGCCACAATAACATCTTGCCACTTAGTTTTATCACCTAGGTTGTTTTTATGAACCTTCATTAAACGAAAGTTAGTTGCTTGCCAATTTGTATTAATGTAGAACCAATCATTGAGCTTTGAAATAGCGTATTCGTGTGATTTTTCGCGTGGTATAAACCTCATTGGCATATTTTTAGGGTTGTTCGCATCAATAATTGAAACACCGCTAGCTTCGGTACTAGAATGCCAAATAAAGATGCTACTACCATCTTTAGATTTGCTCAGCCCCATAAAGTAGGCATTATCTTTCTCTTCATAAATCATTTGGTCATCTGCTTGATCTGTACCTAATGTATGGCGAAAGACTTTATTTCCTAACAGTGTTTGAGGATCTTTTTTAATGTAATAAACCGTCTTATTATCATTAGCCCACTGAATAGAGCCATTCGTTCCATCAAGCGTGTCGACTAACAATTGCCCCGTTGCCAAATCTTTAAACTGTACGGTATAAATACGGCGACTTAAAGTATCTTCACCGTAGGCAAGAATCTTTGAATCAGGGCTAACTTTAAGACCTGTAGCACTATAATATTCATGTTCTTTAGCCAATACATTAACATCAAGCAATATTTCAAGATTGCTTCCTTTGAAGTCAGTAGATCTGACATGAATTGGGTATTCGTTTTCACCCTGCATTTGACGAGAATAATAGTAGTTACCTTGTTTCGTTGGTACCGAGTTATCATCCTTTTCAATGCGCCCCTTAATTTCTTGAAAAATTTCCTCTTGCATTGTTTCTGTATGCTTAAGTTTCGCATCGATATAACTATTTTCAGCTTCTAGGTGAGCCAAAATCTCTGGGTCGGTGCGAGTATCATCACGCATCCAATAGTAATTATCGATACGAGTGTCTTCATGAATAGTCATTTCATGGGGTGTTTTTTTTGCTACAGGTGCTGATAGTTCTACCATGTTTTTTTCTTCTTTTGATTGGTTACCACATGCTGTAATGAGCATTAACGAGGATGCGAGCAAACAAAGTTTAGTTTTAGAGTATGTTATTGACATAAAAACCTTTTCCCTGAAAATTTATATAGTAAGTAAATTAACATGTTCTTGAAGATAAGCAAATGGAGGGATGCTATCTCCCTCATTGCATAAATCCACTTTGTGGCATTAAAAGCATACTGCTCTTTTCATTAGGAAACGTTTATATGGCGTTTTTAAAACATAAACTCCTTTCGTCTTTAACAGCAAAATATTATAGTATTCTCAACAATAAAAAAGAAATTAGAACCCTATCCATTTATTTACTCAGTTATATAGGTTAATTATGAAAATAAAAAATATTAGCTTGTCACTTCTGTCAGCTCTTGCGCTAACAGCTTGTGGTAGCGATACACCCCAACAAGAAACAAAACAAAGTGCTCAAGAAGAACATCAATTAAAAACCAATTCAGTTGCAGCATTTCAAGCAAGCTACGACAGTATTAATACCGAGCAACTTATCAAACACACCAAGGTATTATCATCTGACGAATTTGGTGGTAGAGCGCCATCAACAAAAGGTGAAGAGCTTACGCTTAACTACCTTACTGAACAATTTAAGGCGTTAGGCTATGAGCCGGGTAACGGCGATAGCTTTTTACAAGAAGTGCCACTTGTTTCAATTGAAGCTTCTAGCGATATGGCTTTAACCATTGCCGGTAAAGATTATCAGTACGGCACTGAAATGGTGATGGGTAGTGCTCGCATTAGTGAGTTAGAAACACTTACAAATTCAGAGCTAGTCTTTGTTGGCTACGGTGTTAATGCACCTGAATATAACTGGAATGACTATGAAAACCTTGATGTTAAAGGTAAAACGGTTGTCATTTTGGTAAACGATCCTGGCTTTGCTACACAAAACCCAGATTTATTTACGGGTAATGCGATGACTTATTACGGTCGTTGGACATATAAATATGAAGAAGCCAGTCGTCAAGGCGCTGAAGGAGCCATCATCATTCATGAAACCGCACCTGCCTCTTATGGTTGGTCTGTTGTGAAAAATTCATGGACCGGACCACAATTTAGTTTTCAACGCGATGACTTAAACAAAGGGCGTGTAGCTGTTGAAGGCTGGATAAACAGTGATGTGGCTAAAGAGTTATTTAGCAAAGCAGGCCTTGATTTTGACACCGTGAAGCAACAAGCCGCACAGGGTAGTTTTAATGTCGACATGGGCGATTTAGATGCGTCTATTACCGTTAAAAATACCATTAAAAAGTCTATTTCAAATAACTTTATTGCAACTTTACCAGGTAACAAGCAAGCTGATGAACACATCATCTATACGGCTCATTGGGATCACTTAGGTACCGACTTATCTAAACAAGGTGACCAAATTTATAATGGCGCTCGTGATAACGCAACCGGTACTGGAGCGCTTATTGAAGTAGCAGAAGCTTTTGCTATGCTACCTAATAGACCTGATCGCTCTATTACCTTTTTAGCTGTTACAGCAGAAGAACAAGGTCTACTTGGCTCTAAGTTTTACGCGGCAAATCCTGTAATTCCTGCAGCGAAAACTGTTGCCAATATTAATATGGATGCTTTAAATGTAAACGGAAAAAGTAAAGACGTTGCTGTATATGGTTTAGGTCAATCTGAACTTGATGATTTGCTTACCACAGCAGCAGCTAAACAAGACCGTATTATTTCAGGCGACCCAAGCCCTGCAGCAGGTATCTACTACCGCTCAGATCACTTCTCATTCGCTAATATCGGTATTCCAGCTTTATACGCAAAAGGTGGTGCTAAACCAGCGGACCAAGAAACGGCTGCACTACGCGCTAAATTAAACCCTATACTGAGCAAGTGTTATCACGGCTTATGTGATGAATACAGTGAAGAATGGGATTTAAGCGGTGCTGTACAAGACATGCAGTTATTCTTTGAAGTAGGCGTTGAGTTATCTGAGTCAGGTGTTTGGCCTCAATGGAGCAAAACCTCTGAATTTAAGCGTTAAAAGACCTTAAAGTTTAAGCCGTGAGCTAACCTTAGCTTGCGGCTTACAAGCTCATCACAGCTTCATTTCAAAAAATACCAAGCCATGTTAGCTTTGTTATCCTAGCTCAAAAGGTCAAGATATAAAACGGTTTACCACAGAGAGCACAGAGACGCTGCGCTGCACAGAGGAAGACAAAAAGATCGCGGCTAAAGCACACTCCTACAAAAGTGATTTACCCGGTTGTTGCTGTGGTAGTTGAGTCTTCAGGCTTACAAGCTCAGCACATTGTTATTCCAGCAAACTCCAAGCCATGTTAGCTTCACAGAAAAATACAAAGAGATCGCGGCTAAAGCACGCTCCTACGAAAGGGATTTACCCGGTTGTTGCTGTGGTAGGTGAGTCTTCAGGCTTACAAGCGTAGCGCACAGAGTTTTAAAAATGGCTTGGTTTTTTCTTTTACCCTATAAAAGGGCTAATGTCTCATCCGCGCTTATCCTGTTCATCTGCGGGCAAAACGGGCTAGTTTCTAATTTGTAGAGACAATCACTGAATTTTAGGCAATAAAAAACCCGGTAAAAACCGGGTTTTAATCTGAAACAAAAATTAATTACTTAATTTTAGCTTCTTTATAGATTACGTGCTTGCGAACTTTTGGATCAAACTTTTTGATTTCCATCTTTTCTGGCATAGTCTTTTTATTCTTATCCGTAGTATAAAAATGACCGGTACCTGCACTAGAAACTAAACGAATTTTATCGCGCATAATAATTCCTTACTTAATAAAGTTTAACTTAACGTTAAACTTTTTCGCCACGGGCACGGATGTCAGCTAAAACTGCATCAATACCTTTTTTATCGATAATACGCATTCCTTTCGGAGTTAAACGTAATTTAACGAAACGATTTTCACTCTCAACCCAAAAACGGTGAGATTGAAGGTTAGGTAAAAAACGACGACGAGTCGCGTTTCTTGCGTGAGAACGGTTGTTCCCTACGACTGGCTTCTTGCCTGTTACTTGGCAAACTTTAGACATTTGAGTCACTCCAAAATTAATTTCAGCTCGAGCTATATTTTCCCCAAGACCGTCGCCTTAGGATCCTGAAAAAGGTGGCATATTATAGAGAAACTGATTTACGAAAGCTAGTCTTAATAGAGAAAAAATAGACAATTATCGTAAGATCAAGTTATTCAATAACTTACAGAGGTAATAGTTTATTAATTAGCGTATTGTTGACTAAAATAACTTCATGATTCACGCATTGCAGAAGGAACCATTATAAATTAACCGTGCTATTATATTAATTCTTGTGCTTATTTAAAAGCTTTCGTAACGCGCTCGCTTGTTCTGAATTAGTTGCCGCTTCGATTAAAATTCTTACAATATGTGATTTAGCTAAATTTGTTTCTTGTGATAATTGCTGTAATTGCACTATCACTTCTTCACTGAGCGTAAAGGTTGAACGCCTGAAGGGAGCTTCTTGACTTTTATTTAACTTATTATTGACTCCTAGTGGCTTCGCTTTAGTGCCCTTTATTTGAGCTTTCTCAAGCGTATCAGCCTCATGACTAACGACCTTTGGTTTGCCTTTAGCGTAGTTTGTGGCATCCGCAATAAATTCATCAACCGTGAAGTCTTTTTTCTTAACTTTTTTTTGATTACCTTTTTTTAAATCACTTAAACTCATGCGCATTGTCCGGTTTCATCGATAAAAGCTCTTCTGCAATTGCTATCATCTCTTGTGCCGCTTTACCTTCTGGCTCAATCTCAATCACAGAAGATCCTTGCTCTTCACTGTCATCATATATATTTCTATTAAAAGTTACATTCTCTAATACGTTAATACCATAAGAAGCACATACTTCTTTGGCTTCTAGAATTCTCCCAGCTTGATTCGGTAATGACGGGCACTGGGTTATAACAAAAGAGGCAAGAAGTTTCGGGTTAACCATTTTACAAGTACTTAGCATATCTTCCATATGCGGTACCGTTTTTAAATCTCGACGTTTAGGTCTCAAAGGAATAATAACATGATCAGCAACAGACATTGCAGCACGTAATGCTAAGTTATCTTGCCCACCACAATCAATGACAACATAGTCGTAATGTTGACCCAAACTCAGTAAATCGTTGCGAATTTTTCCGTAGAGCTGGATACAATTTATGGCGGGTAATGAGGGATCGTTATTTCTTACCTGAATCCAATCAGACGTTGTACGTTGAGGGTCACAATCAACCATCAATACAATCGCTTTTTTATTTCGGGCAAAATGAACTGCAAGGTTTTGTGCTAAACAACTTTTACCACTGCCGCCCTTTTCTCCACCAACTAATATCATCATTTCAATACTTCCTCATTGAACAAAGTTTTCGTTATGAAGCCTATGTGCCGAATAAATCGGATACTACATAGAACCATCACTTATCTAGTTGAATACCAACCTCATACCAACCGTTATTTTGCTTTAAACACCGTAAAACCTTGCCTGTTAGTTTTTGGCTATTCTCATGTGCAGCTCTAAATACAATAGTTACGAAGGTATCCGTTTCTATTGCCGCATCGCAATTAACTTTCAAACCACCACGAGAAAAATCAATACAGGCAATTCTTCTAGTCACCAACTCACCAGGGGTTGTTTCCCATGAAATATCGATGATCTCATTTTCCATTTCTATTCGAAATGCTTGGCGGCGTTCTTGTTCTCCACTTTCCTCTTCAGTCATCAGATACTCCTTAAACACCTTGATAGTATTAAAAATAAGCACAAATTACGTTTTAATCAAATTTTGATGATTAAATTTCACCATGTTCTGCAAAAGAATAGCATTTGTGCCCAGCGACAATGATATGGTCTAGTGTTCTTACATCGATAAGCTGCAACGCTTTAACCAACTTATGCGTTATCTGTTTGTCTGCGCTACTTGCTTGCGCTAGTCCAGATGGATGGTTATGACTTAAAATAACGGCAGCAGCATTATGTTTAATCGCCTGTTCAACAACAATACGAGGATACACACTAGCGCTGTCTATAGTGCCTAAAAACAACCGTTCAAATTTAAGTACTTTATGTTGATTATCCAAAAACAACACGGCAAAAATTTCTCTTGTCTCATGACGAAGCTCACTCATTAAGTAATTTTGTGTTAACTGAGAGGAAGTTAGCTCAGCACCTTGGTGATTTAACTGTTCCGCTAAATACCTTTTTCCCAATTCAAGACATGCTTTGAGTTGTGCATACTTCGCTATACCTAAGCCATGGTGTTGACAAAATTCACTAAGATTTGCTTGGTAAATATTCCCTATAGAGCCAAAACTATTTAATAACTGTCGTGCTAGCTCAATTGCGCTATACCCTTTGACACCCGTCCTTAAGAATATCGCTAACAACTCAGCGTCACTTAAGCATTGTGCGCCTAAATTTAATAATTTCTCACGAGGCCTTTCGTTGACAGGCCAGTTTTTAATATTTGTTTCTTTGATCATTGTTGCTTCCTTGCAAGTTATTTTTCAATTAAAAAACTATTTCATTTTAAGAGCATAATTATCAGGTTTAAATTTTAAATAAAAACAAAAAATGTTATCTTATAATTAACAGAATTAATTTAAGATTAGCATCATATGCAAATTTTACAGGACAAAAATATTGTTTTAGGTATTAGCGGTGGCATTGCCGCTTATAAAACACCTGAACTCGTTCGTCGTTTAAAGGATAACGGCGCTAATGTACGTGTTGTTATGACTAACGCGGCAAAGGCATTTATAACACCATTAACATTGCAAGCCGTTTCTGGCTATCAAGTTTCAGACAGTTTACTCGACGAGCAAGCCGAGCTAGGGATGGGGCACATAGAGTTAGCCAAATGGGCTGATTTGATTCTTATTGCGCCCGCAACTGCTGATGTAATAGCTCGTATTACTGCAGGTATGGCAAACGATTTATTAACCACTTTATGTCTTGCTACATCTGCACCTATCGCTATTGCACCGGCGATGAATCAGCAAATGTGGCATGCAAGTATCACCCAAGAAAATATTGAAAGACTTCAACAACGTGGTATCTCTATTTGGGGGCCAGGCAGCGGCGAGCAAGCTTGTGGCGATATAGGCTATGGCAGAATGTTAGAAGCCGATGAACTTGCAACATTAACTATCGACTCTTTTTGTGATAAATATTTGGCCGGACAACATTGGTTGATTACTGCTGGACCAACCCGTGAAGCAATAGACCCTGTACGTTATATATCGAATCATAGTTCAGGTAAAATGGGTTATGCAATAGCTAGCGCAGCACTAAGAGCTGGTGCAAACGTTACACTTATTTCTGGCCCCGTTGCGATCAATCCACCTATTGGAGCAAAGCTTGTTGCAGTAAATAGTGCTGTGCAAATGCATGAGCAAGCTATAGCAAATGCAGCAAGCCATGATATATTTATTTCTTGTGCTGCTGTTGCCGATTATCGACTTGATAGCGTGGCTGAACAAAAAATTAAAAAGTCGAGCGAAACATTACAACTTAATTTAACCAAGAATAAAGACATTGTTGCTGATGTTGCTAATTTGAATGAAAGACCCTTTATTGTTGGTTTTGCCGCTGAAACTGAAAATGTTGAAAGCTACGCAAGAGGTAAGTTGGTTAGAAAGAATCTCGATTTAATTGCAGCTAATAACGTCGCAATTGAAGGGCAAGGTTTTAATGGTGATAACAACGCATTAACTTTATTTAGTGCCATCGATAAAACAGAGATTGAGCTAGCAAGTAAAAACATAGTAGCTGAAAAATTGATTGCATTAGTTAATCAATATTACCAAGCAAAAATAAGTTAAACGCGACTTGTAATAAATAGTAAATTTAAAATTGATACGATAAGAACAACAATAAGAAGCTGGAAGCAATATGACAACAAGCACTAAAAAAGTAGAGAAACCAAACAGAAAACATCAAATATTAGAATGTTTAGCCTTAATGTTAGAAGGTAGCCCTGGTGAACGAATTACGACGGCAAAACTTGCTGCTAAGGTAGGCTTTTCTGAAGCGGCGCTATATCGTCATTTCCCTTCTAAAGCGCGTATGTATGAAGGGTTAATTGATTTTATAGAAGAATCTATTTTTTCACGTATTAATCTTATTTTGGCTGATCACAAAGAAACCTTAGTACGTTGTCATCATATTTTGCATGTTTTATTAATTTTCTCAGAAAGAAATCCTGGCATGTGTCGAATTTTATCTGGCGATGCCTTAATGGGCGAAAATGAACGTTTACACGCGCGCGTTAACCAGTTATTTGATAAAATTGAATCACAATTTAAGCAGGTACTTCGTGAAAGAAAATTGCGCGAAGGAAAAACCTTCAGCATAAGCGAACAAGCGCTCGCTAACATTTTAGTTGCTTTTATCGAGGGCAAAATAAATCAGTACGTGCGCTCAGAATTTACTAAAAAACCAAGCAGTGATTTCAAAGAGCAATGGCAATTTATCATGTCAGATAAATAGCTTACCTTTATAGAGAACTGCTTTTGTAAAATAGCTTTACCAATACGGTTGCCTTTTATATCTTTTTTGTTTCTTTAACAAAAATAGATCATAGAAGTCAGCCGTTTTTAAATACAATGAATATGACGGAACCTCACATGAGCACTATATCTCACTTAGAACCCCAATCACTTTGGTCACTGTTCGACAAAATTTGTAGCATTCCACGCCCTTCTAAGCATGAGCAAAAAATATCTGCATGGATTCAATCTTGGGCAAAAGAATTAAACTTAGACGTAAAAGAAGATGCCGTAGGTAATTTAATCCTTTCTAAACCCGCAACAGCCGGTATGGAAAATCGCAAAGGGATTATTCTGCAAGCCCACATGGATATGGTACCTCAAAAAAATAACGATACTGTACATGACTTTTTAACCGACCCAATCCTTCCTTACATCACAGAGTGTAATGAATGGGTTAGTGCTAAAGGGACAACTCTTGGCGCCGACAACGGTGTAGGCCTAGCTTCTGCTTTAGCTGTGCTTGCTAGTTCAGACATTAAACATGGACCATTAGAAGTATTGGTAACCATTGACGAAGAAGCAGGCATGACAGGTGCATTTGGGTTACAACCTGGCTGGTTAGAAGGTGATATTCTTATCAATACCGACTCTGAACAAGAGGGCGAAGTTTATATGGGTTGTGCTGGTGGTATCGACGGGTCTGCTAGTTTTAACTTAGCTTTTGAGAGTGTACCTGAAAATTGCCAAGCATTTAATCTATCAATCTCTGGCTTAAAAGGTGGTCATTCTGGTGTTGATATTCATACCGGTCGTGCAAATGCTAACTTACTGCTCGTTCGCTTTTTATTACAGGCGAGTATCGATTTCAATATAAGGTTAACCGAATTAAATGGTGGAAGCCTTCGTAATGCTATACCTAGAGAGGCTAACGCCAGTTTTGTTATTGAACAATCTAAAATAGCCGACTTAAAAGAGTCACTCGCTATATACCTTGCCACGATACAAACTAACCTTGACAGCATTGAAACTGATATAGATATGCTTCTCATTTCTCCAGAAGATTTTGAACGATGCTGGACAGGTGACTGTCAAAGTAATATTTTACGCGCCTTAAACGCTTGCCCTAACGGCGTACTGCGAATGAGTGATGATATAGAGGGTATAGTTGAAACATCGCTTAATTTAGGTGTGATGCGCTGTAAAGGGCCTAAATTTTTCGCTATGACGCTTATTAGAAGCTTACATGATGATGGCCGAAGTTTAGCTCAACGAATGGTGCAATCGGTATTCGAATTAGCACAAGCAGAAATAACCTTCTCTGGGGCTTACCCTGGCTGGAAGCCAAATACAGATTCTGCCATTATGCATATCGTAAAGGATACTTATCAGGATTTATTTAATAAAGTGCCTGAAGTGATGGTAATTCATGCCGGTTTAGAATGTGGTTTATTTAAAACCGCTTACCCGCATTGGGATATGGTATCTATAGGACCTACGATTAAGTTCCCACATTCTCCTGATGAAAAAATTGAAATTGCTACTGTCGCCCAATATTGGCAATTACTAATAGCAGTTTTAGGGAATGCTCCTTTAAGAACATAAGAGCATAAGAGCATAAGAGCATATAGAGTAAAATTTCATGATCAAAAAAGGCTTGTTAGTTTTCTAACAAGCCTTTTTTGTGTTTGATATAAAAGTTAGTTCTATATCAATAAATTACGCACTCAATTGATTTACAT
>JBMYWR010000085.1:0-13544 GCA_049607625.1 Colwellia sp. | reverse complement strand
GGCAGCGGGTTTTGATCCCGTCATTCAGAGGTTCAAATCCTCTTATCCCTGCCATCTTTATTTAACTTATCAAACTTCCTAATTCAAAACCTCCCCTAAAAACAAACTAAAACTCCCTAGTAAAAATACCTCAAACACCAATATAACCATCACTAAACCAAAAGTTTAACTACTAAACCAAGCCCTCTCATCGAATTACGCAAATTGCACAAATTAAGCTAAAGACAATTTGTTGGTTAAGAGCCGAACTAAGATCAAGGTACAAGCCCGTTTTGCCCGCAGATGAACAGGATAAGAGCGGATGAGAGACTAGAGCTTTTTAGGCGAGCCCTCCCCCTTTGATTAAACCACCGTAGGTTGGTCTTCAGGCTTACAAAACTAACATGCCTTGACCAGCCGTTTTGCCCGCAGATTACAGGATAATATGTGTCCTGCATTATCTAATAGGCTAAATCACTGTAGCGTGCAGATTAAGCAAAGCCCAATAAGAGAAAGAGCTGTATCTGAAACGAGTAAGAATTTAAAACAAAGACTTAGACAAAAGAGCTCGTGGCTGAAGCCGACTCCTACAGTTTTAATAGGCACCAGTGTAATAGTAACTTGGGCTAATCACCTTTGTAGGAGCGTGCTTTAGCCGCGAAGTTTTAAGCAGGTCAATACAAAAGCCCGTTTTGCCCGCAGATTACACCGATTAGACAAAGCTTGTCAGGTTTCACTTGACCTCCCCAAAAAGAACTCGTGTCTAGGTCTCATCCGTACTTATCCTGTATATCTGCGGGCAAACAGGGGGTAATGTCTAATCTCAGTAGTTACTACCTTCAAACATTTCCTTGCTGCTCTATTAACGCTTGCAACTCTTCTCCAAAGAGCGCCAATCGCCAGCCGTGAATGAGTTCTACAGGTATAGAGGATTTTCTGGCATCATTTAGGTTAAAGTGCCAGGTCAAAAATTGATTTATTTGACGCTTCGAAGCAAGATTATCTGGCGTGAGACCATTGGCTTCAGCCGTCTCCTGAATAAAGCTTTTAATTAATTTATATAAAGATTTATAGTGAGGGTAATTATCTAGGCGGGTGATCTTTTTAGGGTAGTCACTTTCTTTTACTGATTGAGCTTGGCGCATTACACCTAAAAGTGTTTTGCCTTTATGCTTAATATCTCTTACTTCTACCCCTTCAATTTTAGACATCGCTTCAACAGATGTCGGTAAAGATTGGGCTAATCCGACCAAAGTATTATCCTTAACAACAAAACCTAAAGAGATATCACGTTGCTTCGCTTGAAGGTATCGCCATGCCGTTAAATACTTTAAGGTATTAAGTTGTTTTGGGTTTAAACGCCAATTCATCTTAATGTTTTTATAAAGCGTATTTTCATCAATCGGAAGACATTTTTTCTCTATTAATGACTGACTTTCTTGTAGAGCCTGTTCAAGCCAACCTTTCTCATTAATATCCTTAATCATTTGTGGATATATTTGATAAAGGTATTCTACATCAGCACTTGCATAGTCAAGTTGCTTAACGGTTAACGGGCGCTTAAGCCAATCAGTGCGAGACTCTGATTTATCTAGTTCAACCCCCGTATAGTGCTTAACCATTGCTGCGTAGCCCATCGATAAACCGTGGCCTAAAAATGACATAACTATTTGGCTATCAATTAAATTTACCGGTTTACATTGATTTGTCTCTGTTGAGCCTGAATGTAAAAACACTTCTAAATCTTCTGAGCATGCATGCAGTACTTTAACAATTTTATCATTAGTGAGCAGTTGCCAAAAAGGAGACAAATCTTCAATAGTTACAGGGTCTATTAAGGCAAGTTCATTACCATCATAAACTTGCAATAGTCCCAACTTAGGGTATAAAGTTCTGGTTCTTACAAACTCTGTATCTATTGCTAAAACCTCCGCCTTAGCGAGCCGTTCACACAGTAAATCTAGAGATGCTTTGTCTTCTACATATTGATAATCCATCTTTATTTACGACGTCTTCTAGTACTTTGCTGCTGACGTTGTTGATGCTTTTTAACTGAACGACGGATACGACGACTTTTAGCATTATCCATAGCTTTTTCGTCGACTTTCACTTTTGAATTTGTTTCAGGCTTTAAACCCACTAATTTTCTATAGTAGTTAACTTCGCCTAATGGTAATTCTTTCCAGCCGCCTAATGGCAGTTGTCGTTGCATTTCTAAGTCACCATAACGAACTCGAATAAGTCGACTTACTTGCACTTCTTGGCTTTCCCATAGTCTTCTTACCTCACGGTTACGCCCTTCAGAAAGCACAACATGAAACCAATGGTTTCTCCCTTCACCGCCTCGGTAAGTAATCTTTTGAAAACGTGCTGGGCCATCTTCTAATTTAACACCAGTACGGAGGGTTTGTAACATCGCTTCATTGATTTCACCAAAAACTCTTACCGCATATTCACGCTCAACATTTTGAGAGGGGTGCATCAATCTATTCGCTAATTCACCATCGGTAGTAAATAACAACATACCTGATGTATTTATATCTAACCGACCTACTGCAACCCATCGCCCCGTTTCAAGCGGCGGAAGTCGGTCAAACACGGTTGCCCTACCCTCAGGATCTTTTCGGGTACACATTTCGCCTTCAGGCTTGTTGTACATTAGAACGCGACACAAATCATCGCTTTGAGCTGTGAGTTTAACTTGATGTCCGTCAATGCGAATTTGTTCCGTACCGGTAACACGGTCTCCTAAAAAGGCGACTTTACCATCGACACTTACACGGCCTGTGGTAATGTAACTTTCAATTTCACGCCTTGAACCTTTACCGGCTCTAGCAAGTACTTTTTGAAGTTTTTCTGAGTCTTTAATCGTTGATTTTTGAAAATCAACTTTAGCCGGTTTTTCTTCAACCTTTTTACCTCTTAGGCCCTGCTTTTGTTTGCTCTTTTCGCCTTTAATTCCAGATAACTTGTCACTGCCTCTTTTACCATACTTGTTATCAGATGAATTAGCTTTACCAGTTTTACTCGGCTTACTTGTTTGTTTATCGTTAGACATATTTTATTACTCTGTTACGTCAATAGCCGCTCCCTTGAAGCAAACTTTTGACTCAATGACATAATTAACTATTAATAAAGTACTAAATAAGTATTTTAAGCAGTTATATGCCATCAAACGGGTTATACCAATATACTATTAAATAGTTTTGGCTTAATTTATATATTTTGAGATATAGTCTCAAAGACTTGTACGCTAAGTGTATTACTTCACTTTACTTACCGCTCAATAAATTTTTATTGCACAAGACACTCGTTAATTATAGTCTCTTGCTCTGTTTTATCAGCTTATTCAAATGGTGAAGGATCGCCTTCACCTACACGAATTACTTCAATGCTATCATTTGAGAAATCAATAACGGTTGTCGGATGTTCGCCTAAATAACCACCATGAATAATTAAATCGACTTGATGCTCGAGTATATCTCTAATGTGCTCAGGATCATTCTCTGTCGTTACTTCACCAGGTAAAATTAAACTGGTAGACATTATCGGCTCACCGAGCTCTGCTAAAAGAGCTTGAGCAATATTATTGTCAGGGATACGAATACCAATGGTTTTTTTCTTGGGGTTTAATAGCCTTTTAGGAACTTCCTTCCCGCCCTTTAAAATAAAGGTGTAGGCGCCAGGCGTGTTATTCTTTAATAAGCGGTAGGCTGTGTTATCAACAGTTGTATATTCAGACAATTGTGATAAGTCACTACATAGTAAGGTAAAGTTATGGTTTTTATCGATATTTCGAATGCTGCATATTTTTTCTAATGCTTTTTTATCACCTAAATGACAACCTAATGCGTAACCAGAGTCGGTAGGATAAACAATAACACCGCCATCGTGAATAATAGAAACAGCTTGTTTCATTAACCGACCTTGTGGGTTATCAGGGTGAACATAAAAAAACTGACTCATACATACTCCTTGTTAACGTTTTAAACGATAACGATTTAATGAACACACGCTTCGGGTCTTTGTTTAAGTAGAACATCAAGTCTAGTTATTATACTCTCTAACCCAGTATATTTCCTGTTTAAAGGCATTCTTTAACGCCTTTTACGCATACTGTTACTTTAATTATTGCCACAATGACCAAATAGGCTTTGACTCTTGTGGTAATGTTAAATTTTTCCCTAAATCGCTCCAACGGCTTGGATGATGAAAATCTGAACCAAGTGAAGCTAACAAATCGTATTCGTTACAGTAGCTTAACATTAATTTTCTTTGAGCGGGATTCATTTGTGGTAAAACCACTTCTAAACCATCACCTTGCCAAGTTTTAAAGTCTACAATAAGCCTTCTTAACCATTTTGCCGATAAGTCATAACGAATAGGATGCGCCATTACCGCTGTGCCACCTGCAGCATGAATAACCGAAACCGCTGTTTCTATATCGCACCAGTTAGGTTTTACATACGCTTTTTGTCCTTTACTGCCTTTTTTACCTATGTACTTATCGAATGCTTTTTGCATGGTACTAACATGCCCTTGTTCAAATAGAACTTTTGCAAAATGTGCTCTTGTAATAGAACCTTCTCCTGCAAGAGCTTTAGCGTCATTATAAGCGTTAGGAAAACCACATTTTGCTAATTTTTCACCCATGGTTGTTGCTCTATCTTCACGCGCTTGTTGTTGTTCTACTATTAAGTTCTGTAAAGCGGGGCTCGTAGCGTCTACATTTAATCCTACAATATGAATTTCAAACCCTTGCCATGCACAAGAAATTTCTATACCGCTAATCAATGTTAATGGTAGATTTTCTTCTTTAATATAACGATTAGCTATATTAAAACCGTCAAGTGTGTCGTGATCTGTAATAGCTAACACATCAATTTGATAGTTAACCGCCCTATCAACAAGGGTTTCAGGAGAGAGACTTCCGTCTGAACAGTTGGTGTGGCTATGAAGATCTATTCTGGCATGAGGAAAACCTAAAGGTGTTTTTGTGCTTTCATTGATTAAAAAAGGGAAATCAACTGTTGACAGCTTTGCCATAATAGGGTCTTCTATAGGGGTAATGTAATAACGTTAATTTTACTGTTAAAGAGTTTAGCAGGCTAGCTATTTTTAATCGTTATTCGTAATTAAAGTTTTAAATACAAAATAAGTAGATAGGTTATCAAGACGCAATGATTTTTTCCTTAAGCACAAAGCTAAATATTAAGACCCTTTGGTGGCGCAATTCATTTTAATGGGTTGTGAACATTGCGTATACATATCAAGATGTAAAAAATAATAAGCAAAAAGTTTCATAAACCCGCTCCTACACTAGCGGGTTTTTTATTTGTAAAACAAAAATTAAGAGAGATTAACAATGAACAAAGCAAATTTATGGTGGCTTCTTCCTATTCACGCCGGATGATTATAGAAACTAATAGCAATTGAAAGAATAAAGAAGAAGATAATGAACTGTATAAACCAAGAAAATTCTCATACTCATGTAACATCAATACTTGAGACTGCCCCATATCAAAGTGATCCCTTAAGTGTTTATCAATCACTTTGTCACGACAAGCAAAATAATATTTTATTAGAATCTGCTGAAATTGATAAAAAGCATTTACTAAAAAGCCTTTTACTTACCGATGCTGCATTAAAAATAGTCTGTAAAAAGAACCATGTTACTTTTTCATCGCTTAGCTTAAATGGGCAAGAAGTGATTCCCTTTGTTGTATCTCAACTTGAACAACATGCAAAGTTAACACTATCGGAAGATAAAAAAGAGCTTATTGCAGTATTTCCTGAAGTAGCAGAAGACTTAGATGAAAAGTCTCGTTTAATGGCAACCAATTCATTTCAAAGTTTACGCTTATTTAATAAATTATCAGAAAGTAACAAACACCCTTTCGCTGTATTTTTAGGCGGTGTTTTTGCTTTTGATATGATTTCCGTTTCTGAAACCTTACCCGAAGTTGAAGGCGGTGAAAACACCTGCCCAGACTTTGTTTATTATCTAGCTCAAACCATGGTCATTATTGATCATGAGAAAAAGTATACCGAAATTATCGGCAACGCCTTTTCTACTTGTTCATCGAATAGCGCTGAAGATAACATTCATTCACTTAATGAAGTATCGACTCGTGTAAATAACATCAAGCAACTTTTAAGTAGTGAAATTACCGAACAAGTTTCTCCACAAACTACAACACAAACCACCACAGTTAAAAGCTTGAATGAAACACCCGTGGATGTTGATATTACCGATCATCATTTCTGTGAAATAGTAGAACAATTAAAAGAAAACATTCGAGCCGGTGATATTTTCCAAGTTGTTCCGTCAAGAACATTCTCGCTTCCTTGTTCAGACGCTACAAGTGCTTATAAGGCGCTAAAGAAAAGTAACCCAAGCCCTTACATGTTTTATTTAAACGATAGCGAATTTTGTATTTTTGGCGCTTCACCTGAGTCTGCCATAAAGTATCAAAACAAATCGGTTGAAGGTGATAGGCTCGTCGAAATTTATCCTATTGCAGGCACCAGACCTAGAGGTTTTGACAGTCAAGGAAACTTCTCGCTCGATCTGGATAGCAGAATAGAATTAGAACTGCGACAAGATAAAAAAGAGTCGGCGGAACATATTATGTTAGTTGACTTAGCACGAAACGATATCGCCAGAGTTTCAAAACCGGGTACACGTCACGTAGCGGATTTATTAAAAGTTGATAGATACTCTCATGTTATGCATTTAGTCTCGCGTGTTTGTGGCACATTAAAAGAAGAATTAGATGCGCTTCATGCGTACCAAGCTTGTATGAATATGGGCACGTTATCAGGCGCACCTAAAATCAAAGCAACTTCTTTAATTAGAGAAGTTGAAAAAAAGCGTCGTGGCAGTTATGGTGGCGCTGTTGGCTATATTACAGGTCTTGGTGAAATGGATACCTGTATTGTTATTCGCTCAGCTTTTGTTAAAGACCATAAAGCTTATATTCAAGCCGGTGCAGGTGTTGTGTACGACTCCATACCACAAGCTGAAGCTGATGAAACGCGTCAAAAGGCGCAAGCGGTCATTAATGCGATTTTAACGTCTAACGCAAGCTTAGGTGCAACTTGTAATTCATCGACTCATGCAACGACTCAAGCGAAGGGAGCATAACCATGACCAAACTTTTTATGCTCGACAACTTAGACTCATTTACTTATAACTTGGTTGATGAATTTCATTGCCTAGGTTTTGAGCCAATAGTATATCGAAATACGTTAAGTGCTGAGTTCATTTACCAAAAAATAGTACAACACACGCAAACCACTGGTGAGCCAGTAATGCTAGTGCTTTCACCAGGTCCTGGTGAACCTAAAAATGCGGGTTGTTTAATGGCTTTAATTCAACTTTGTGCCGGAAAAATCCCTATGTTAGGTATTTGTTTAGGCCATCAAGCGCTTATTGAACACTACGGCGGCAAAGTAATACGTGCAGATGAAATAGTACACGGTAAAGCCTCTGCCATAACGCATACAGGAGAAGGTGCTTTCTCTGGCATAAGTAATCCTTTACCTGTTGCTAGGTACCATTCTCTTATCGGCAGTGATATGCCTGAATGCTTATCTGTAACAGCACAGTTTAATAACCTTCCTATGGCTATTTGCCATGAGGAAGAGGCCGTTATCGCTTTTCAATTTCATCCCGAGTCGATATTAACGACATACGGCACAAACTTATTATCACAAAGTATTAAATACCTTTTAGAGCTAGCGCGTGGTTTATCTGTTACCAATGATGTAAAGCAACAAGAAAAAACGACGTTTAAGGAAGAATCATGACAACTAATAACCCGATAAATGCCAATGAACTTTTAAACAACCTCGTTGCAGGTAACGATTTATCACAAGGCCAAAGTGAATTCTTTTTTGAGAAAGTACTTCAAGGTGATATAGAGCCTGCCATGCTTGCGAGCTTTTTAACCGCATTAAAGATTAAAGGTGAAACGCCAAGTGAAATAGCCGGCGCTGCAAAAGCAATAAGAGGCGCAGCCACTGTATTCCCTATAACTGATGCTTTAAAAAATGTTGATATTAGCGACTGTGTTGGTACTGGCGGAGACGGCGCTAACACCATTAACATTTCAACTACCGCGGCTATATTAGCAGCAGCCTGTGGTATTGCGGTTGCGAAGCATGGTAACCGAAGTGTTTCAAGTATGTCTGGCTCTGCTGACTTACTTGAAGCTTTAGGTGTTAATTTAAATATGTCACCTGAAACTGCATCCATGTGTTTAGCACAAGCTAACTTATGTTTTCTCTATGCTCCGGCTTATCATACAGGCTTTAAGCATGCTGGCCCGGTAAGAAAATCAATGGGTATTAGAACGCTGTTTAATATTTTAGGGCCATTAGTTAACCCGGCTAACCCTAAAGTGATGTTACTTGGTGTTTATACGCCTGAATTACTTGAACCTATTGCGCAGGCACTTAAGCTTAGTGGCGTTAAACGTGCAATGGTTGTTCATGGCAGTGGCTTAGATGAAGTTGCTCTTCATGGTGAGACACAAGCAATAGAGCTGAACGAAGGTAGTTTAACAGCAACCACATTAACCCCTGCTAGTTTTGGCTTAAAATCTTTTAGTCTTGATTCAATTAAAGGTGGGACGCCAGAAGAGAATGCGCAATATGTTAAAGCTATTTTAGCGGGTACGGGCGCTGAAGCTCATAATAACGCTGTTATCATTAATTGCGCCGTGCTTTTATTCTTACATAACAAAGCAAGCTCTTTAACTGAAGCGGCAAGCATCGCGGCGAATGTATTGGCAAGTGGTAAAGCAGAAAAAACCTTAGAAGCCTTGGTTTCTTTATCTAACCAACCTTGTATGGCAGAGTAATAACATGAATACCGAAGTATCACCTATTAAAAACAATAGCAGCGCTGAAAAACCAAACATTTTAGAAAAAATCGTTGCCAATAAACGTATTGAAATTGAAGCGTTAAAAATAGAAAAGCCACTAAGTAGCTTTATCGATAGCCTTAGCCCTTCTAAAAAAGATATGTATGCTGCCCTAAAAAGAACAGCTGATAAACCCGAAGCAGGCTTCATTTTAGAATGTAAAAAAGCATCGCCTTCAAAAGGCTTAATTCGCGCAGATTTTGATGTAAAAGCAATTTGCCAAACTTATGATAAATACGCTGCGGCTATTTCAGTACTTACCGATGAAAAGTATTTTCAAGGCACATTCGATTACTTAAAAACAGTAACCGACACCGTTAAGTGCCCTGTGTTAAACAAAGATTTTTTTGTTGATACTTACCAAGTACATTTAGCTCGATATTATGGCGCGGATGCTATTTTATTAATGCTAAGCGTATTAAGCGATAGTGAATACAAGCAACTTGAAGCCGTTGCTAAGCAATATAACTTAGCTATTTTAACTGAAATATCTAACGATGAAGAGCGCGACCGTGCCATTGCACTAGGCGCTAAAATGATAGGTATTAATAACCGTAATTTACGAGACTTAAGCACCGATATTTCACGCACTTTTGATTATGCCCCTACCCTGCCAGATGATTGTATTATTATCTCTGAGTCAGGTATATATCATAATGCTCAAGTAAGAGAACTTGCCCCTGCCGTAGATGGTTTTTTAGTGGGTAGCTCATTAATGGCTCCTGATAACAATCGATATCAAGATATAGACTTAGCTTGTAGAAAGCTTATTTATGGTCAACATAAAGTATGTGGTTTAACCTCTATAGATGATGCTAGCAAAAGTGCTGATTTAGGCGCATGTTTTGGTGGTCTTATTTTTGCCGATAAATCGCCTCGCTGCATTGATAAAGAAACGGCTTTAGCCATTACGCAAGCTTCTTTGCACCTTGAATATGTCGGTGTATTTGTAAACCATAATATAGACGAAATTGTTGATTTAGTATCTAGCTTAAACCTTTATGCTGTGCAGCTTCACGGCACTGAAGATGACGGTTATGTAGAAACATTAAGGCAAGCTTTTAAGACTTCAGCGATTAAACATTGTCAAATTTGGCAGGCGAAATCTGTTACAACACAAATTCCAGCTTTAAACGCACAGGTTGAACACTTTGTTTTAGATTCAAAATCACCTGGCTCTGGGCAAACATTTAGTTGGCGATTGTTAGCCGAAACTCAGCAAGACTTATCGCACTGTTTTCTTGCTGGCGGTTTAGGACCAGAAAATATCATAACGGCAACAGAGCAACTTTCAAACATAGACTTATACGGCTTAGACATCAATTCAGGTGTTGAAGATAGCCCAGGTAAAAAATCTCGCGAAAAGCTTCATAAGGTTTTCGCCGCTATCAGGAATTACTAAAATGACTCAAGATACAACACAAAAGAAAACGAACCAACATGCATCATTACCCGCTTATTTCGGCGAATTTGGTGGTATGTATGTTGGTGAACTACTTGTACCTGCATTAGAGCAGCTAGAGCAAGCTTTTATAGAATCACAAACCGATGAAGCTTTTTTAACTGAGTTCAATAACTTGCTAACTAAATATGCGGGCAGACCAACCCCATTAACGCTTTGTCGTAACATCGTTAAAAATCCATTAGCAAAGATTTACTTAAAACGTGAAGACTTATTGCATGGTGGCGCTCATAAAACCAACCAGGTTTTAGGTCAGGCATTATTAGCTAAAAAGATGGGTAAAACTGAAATTATCGCAGAAACAGGTGCTGGGCAACATGGTGTTGCAACCGCTATTGCTTGTTCGTTATTAGGCTTAAAGTGTAAAGTTTACATGGGCGCAGTCGATTGTGAAAGACAACAGCCTAATGTATTTCGTATGAAATTGATGGGCGCTGAAGTTATCCCTGTTACAGCAGGCTCTGGGACATTAAAAGATGCTGTAAACGAAGCATTAAGAGATTGGTCTGCAAATTACGAGAAAGCGCACTACTTACTAGGTACGGCAGCAGGTCCTCACCCTTTCCCAACTATTGTTCGTGAATTTCAAAAAATGATCGGTGAAGAAGCTAAAGCACAGCTTTTAGAAGAAGAAGGACAGCTCCCTGATTATGTTATTGCATGTGTCGGGGGTGGCTCTAATGCTATCGGGATGTTTACCGACTTTATTAAAGAAAAAGATGTTAAGTTAGTTGGCGTTGAAGCAGGAGGTAAAGGCATTGATACCAATCATCATGGTGCCACTTTAGTTGCTGGAACTAAAGGTATGTTACATGGGAACTATACCTATATTATGCAAGATAAATCTGGCCAAATTGAAGAGTCTTACTCTGTTTCTGCTGGCCTAGACTACCCTGCTGTTGGCCCACAGCATGCGTTTTTAAAAGAAACAGGGAGAGCAAGTTATGTGCCTATCAACGATGATGAAGCATTAGATGCTTTCCAAGCTTTAGCTAAGAATGAAGGGATTATTCCTGCATTAGAGTCTTCTCATGCACTTGCTCAAGCCTTGAAGATGGCAGAAGCTGCAACAGAGAAAACTGTTTACCTCGTTAACTTATCAGGTCGTGGCGACAAAGACTTAGCACATGTTCACGCTATTTTAGCGCCTAATGATAATAACGGTTCGTCAATCGATGAAAGTAATGTAAAGCACAGAGGAGAGTCGTAATGACACAATCAAATAACATCCAACAAGACTCTACGTGTAGATACCAAAGCACCTTTGCTGCGCTAAAAGAGAAAAATCAAAAAGCATTTATCCCGTTTGTTGTTATCGGCGATCCAAATGCAGAGCAGTCGTTCGAGTTAATTAAAAGCTTAATTGATAATGGTGCCGATGCACTTGAACTTGGTATTCCTTTTTCTGACCCGAGTGCAGACGGTGAAACCATTCAAAAAGCCGCTTTAAGAGCGATTAATGCAGGGATTAACACTGATGTATGTATGGATGTTTTAAAGAAAGTTAGAGCTTATTCGCCTTCTACACCTATCGGTTTATTACTTTATGGCAACCTTGTATTTGCACGAGGTATAGATAATTTTTATCGAGATATGAAAGACGCTGGTGTCGACTCTGTCCTTATTGCTGATGTGCCATTAAGAGAAAGCCTACCGTTTAGAAAGTCTGCTGCAAACCATGGTATTGCACCTATCTTTATTGCACCACCAAATGCGAGTGAAGATACCTTAAAAGAAGTCGCTTCTTTTTCTAGAGGTTACACCTATGTTTTAAGTCGTGCGGGTGTTACCGGTGTAGATGCAGAGCAGTTAGATGACGATTCGTTAAGCAACGCTGAACAAACTCAAGAAGCTGTTTCTCCGGCCGAGCGTTTAATTGATAAACTTTCACTTTATAAATCGGCTCCACCTGTACTTGGATTTGGTATATCAACGCCAGCGCAAGTTAAAGAAGCTTTAAAAGCAGGTGCATTAGGCGCTATAAGTGGTTCAGCTGTGGTTAAGGTTATCGAAGATAACTTAGACTCTCCGGAACAAATGCTTAATGAAATGGGTAAGTTCATTTCTGAGATGAAAAGTGCAACTTAGGTACTGGGATTAGACATGAGCCCGTTTTGCCCGCAGATAAACAAGATAAGAGCGGATGAGACACTAGACGTTTTAGGGTAAGATCAAAAAGCAACTCCTACAGATTTAAGCGCCACCGTAATAAGTCACTTTTGTAGGAGCGTGCTTTAGCCGCGAAGTTTTTAGCAGCTCAAGACATGAGCCCGTTTTGCCCGCAGATAAACAAGATAAGAGCGGATGAGACACTAGACCTTTTAGGGTAAGATCAAAAAGCAACTCCTACAGATTTAACAGCCACCGTAATAAGTCACTTTTGTAGGATCGTGCTTTAGCTGCGAAGTTTTTAGCATCTCAAGACATAAGCTCGTTTTGCCTTTCTGATCATAAAGAGGTGATGCTGTTGTGCTTACTCGGTGTAGCGGCTCGGTGCATTCGGTGGTAAAACGGGTTTTACCTAGTTCACTAGCTGTTTTTTATTGATTTATCAATTAGCTTAATTTAAAGTACATATTAACTAATTAAGCTTTATTGTTAACTAGTTACAAGGTATGTCCCCTTAGTTTAATGGATAAAACAAGGACCTCCTAAGTCTTAGATATAGGTTCGATTCCTGTAGGGGACGCCAACCACGCTTGCCTTTTCTGACATAATTCCCTTAAATGCAATAAAAACAAGCTAGTATCGCTTTCAGGTGAATGCCTAAAAGTATGGTCATTTGCAAGTATAGTAACACTGGAAGTAACATCGACTTTAATGTCTAACTCCGATGTTACTTCAATATTAGCTCAATGTTGAGCAGGTCTTTATAGCTGTTCCATTAAGTTTGTGATCTTGTTGTAGACAGGAAAAATGAATCAGTGCAGGCGCTCGATTGAGTAATACCATTCGTATTAAATATGTGATCTACTTTATACGTAGAGAAAATTGTCAAATACGAGGCATTTCTTTAAGTAACTAGTTGTTCAGGACAATAAGCTCAGGATAATATGCTCCTGCATTATCTAATAAGGTACTTCCTGTACCGTCTGCATTGTCTAATAAGGTGCATCCTTGCACCGTTAATTATTAAAGAAATAACGAAGTAGTTGGTGATTTTAACAAGTAGA
>JBMYWR010000084.1:0-13864 GCA_049607625.1 Colwellia sp. | reverse complement strand
TGTGCGAATATAAGAGTGTAAGGAATTATGTATACAAGTTTAAATGGCTAAGGTATATTCGATGCAAACCATCCATCTTAGTGCCAGAAATATAATGCTGCCTACAAAATAATAAAAGGTATTGTATATGAAAGAAAAAGCCACATCATTTGACATAGCCTACCAAGCTGGGGTTTCTCAATCTACTGTATCAAGAGCACTACGTAACAGCCCATTGGTCAATGCAGAAACACGTAAAAAAGTTCAAGAAATAGCCAAGGCTTTGAATTATAAAGTAGATAAAAATGCAAGTAACTTGCGCTCACAGCATAGTGACACAATAGCACTACTTTTATTTGAAGACCCTACCAGTGATGATTCAGCGATAAATCCTTTCTTTCTCTCTATGCTAGGTAGCATCACGAAAGCCTGTGCTAAAAAAGGCTATGACTTATTAGTCTCTTTTCAACAAGCCAGTAACGATTGGCATGCCGACTTTGAAGACAGTAATAAAGCCGATGGTTTAATTTTATTGGGCTATGGCGATTTTGTTGATTACGAAGAAAAACTCATTCAACTTTTGGAACAAGGCACTCATTTTGTAAGATGGGGTGAAGAAGTTAAAGAAATGCCTATCATTTCTATCGGTAGCGATAACTTTAAAGGCGGTAAAAAAGTTACTGAGCATGTTATTGAGCAAGGTAAAAAGAATATCGCCTTTTTGGGAAGTGCATCAACGCATGCTCCAGAGTTTTATGAGCGTTATAAAGGCTATAAAGAAGCTTTAGAAGAACATAATTTATATGTCAATTCAAAATTGCAATTTAATGCATTGTACACGGAAGAAGCAGGTTATGATGCGGCCATAAAGCTCATTAATAGTAATGAAAAGTTTGATGCCATATTCGCAGCATGTGACTTAATTGCTATTGGCGCAATGAGAGCACTGAAAGAGCATCGTATTCAGATACCAGAGCAAGTATGCGTAGTAGGTTTTGATGACATAGCCATCGCAAGTCTGACATACCCACCGCTTACCACGGTAAAGCAAGATACTAAACTTGCAGGAGAGTTACTGGTTGAAACACTCCTCGATTTAATCAACGAAAAAGAAGTTTCAAATACGATAATTGTCCCTGAACTTATTTTAAGAGAGTCTTGTGGGCAGCACCAAGCTATTTTAGCCTGTTAAATTCATCATTAGCTTAGCATCTAAAAAGTTGGTGACAGCCATATTTTGAATCTTTAGTGACAGATAAAAAGTTGGTGACAGCCATATTTTGAATCTTTAGTGACAGATAAAAAGCTGGTGACAGCCATAATTTGATATCCTCCATTTCAAGCAAACTAGCTTATATAAATTTTACTAAACAGTATCTGAATTTTGATTAACTTCCTCAGATAAGTTGGATAGTGACAGGCATATTTAAAACTCTCTGTTTACTTATTAATTTCCCTTGCAACTTGAGGTCATTAAACCGATAACGTTATCGATAACTTCAAACTAAGAGAGATATTAACCTCAAAAGTATGCACTTTACTTAGTTTAAGCTAGAGTTAAATTATCTTTAGTTTATTGTAAATGGAATTACTATGCCTAGACCTCGATCGCAACAAATCAGTTTATCCGATACACCTTATTACCATGTTACCAGCCGAACGGTTAGAAAAGCTTTTCTTTGTGGAATTGATAAAGATACAGGTGTTAACTATGAGCATCGCCGAGACTGGATTGAAAAACGTATCTTAAAGTTATCTCATGTATTTAGTATTGATATTGCGGCCTATGCTGTTATGCATAATCATTTGCATGTTGTTCTTCATGTTGATGTTAAGAAAGCAAAAAAGTGGGATGTTAAAGAGGTGATTAGACGTTGGCATGAGATTTTTAGAGGTACTGTACTAACCAAAAAGTATCTTAAAGGAGAGCCTCTTAAAAAATTTGAACTTGAAGTTGTAGAAAGTACAGCCACAATTTACAGAAAGAGGCTCATGGATATAAGCTGGTTCATGAGGTCTTTAAATGAACCTATTGCTCGACAAGCAAATAAAGAAGATGGCTGTATCGGGCCATTTTGGGGTGGACGATTTAAATCACAAGCATTACTTGATGAAACTGCGCTGCTTTCATGTATGGCTTATGTTGATTTAAACCCTATTAGGGCCGGTATAGAGAAAACCCCTGAACAGTCAATGTATACAAGTATTAAACGAAGAGTGTCTGCAGCTATAAAAGGAGAACAGCCAAAGGAATTGTTGAGTTTTGTGGGGAGTAATCATCAAAAAACAACAGATGGATTATGTTTCAGTTTAGAAGATTATTTAACCTTAGTTGATGAAACAGGCCGGATATTTGTCTGTGGCAAAGGCTCCATTAGCCCTCATTCAGAAGTCATCTTGTCGAAACTAAGCATTACGCGCAATAATTGGCTACAACTAGCAAGAACGTTTGAGAAAACTTTTTCTGGCGCGGCTGGCTCAGAAGAGAGTATGAACGACTTTGCACAACACGTAGGTTTGAAAAATGTCCCCGGTCTACCTAATTCCAAAATGTATATAAGTAATTATTAGTAAATTCGAGTATAAAAACCTGTCAACTTGCTGCTCAAAGTAGGCTTTATCGCGCCTGAAATTCATAAAACGCATCCTTTTTTATCTCATTTCCTTTTAGATTTAAGCATGGTTAAATTTTGTTTAAGATTAATATGCCTTTTAATGACTTTGTTAAGCATTATTAAAATGTGGCTGTCTAGAAAGTCGTTTATTTTACAGCTTCTAGTTACGATGAGATTATATGGATGGCACCAATGGCAAAACATAATCACCTATTTAAATTACATGTGAAACAAGACATTATGTGTAGAAAGGTATAGAGTAATAACAATCAATAGAATAATAAACGAACAAGGTGCAAAATGAAAATACTATATTCGACCATTCTTACAGCCTCTTTATTAATGAACTCGGCTTACGCGAGCGATTTAGCGGATTCAATAGACAAAGACTATCAAAATCATCTTGAATCACTTTGGGACCATTTTCATCGTAACCCAGAGTTATCGTTAATGGAGCATAAAACCGCTAAACGTTTAGCTGACGAAATCCGTTCTGTAGGGTTTGAGGTAACCGAAAACATTGGTGGAACGGGCATAGTTGCCATATTGAAAAATGGCTCAGGACCGATGGTTATGGTTCGTGCTGATATGGATGGCTTGCCAGTTGTAGAAATGTCAGGTCTCAAAAATGCTTCGAAAGCCAAAATGAAAGATTGGAACGGTGAAGAAGTAGGTGTTATGCATGCTTGTGGTCATGATGTTCATATTACTAGCTTAGTGGGTACAGCAAGATATATGTCTAGCAACAAAGATAAATGGTCAGGAACTTTGATGCTAATAGGTCAACCAGCAGAAGAAAAAGGGCCAGGCGCTTCCGCCATGATGGAAGATGGTATTTGGGATAAATTTGGACAGCCAGATTATGCTTTAGCCTTTCATGTGAACTCTGGCGCAGAGGCGGGTAAAATTACTATTGATGAAAGCTCACCTTATGCTGGCGCAGATACAGTTGATATCATAGTGCATGGTATTGGTGCGCATGGAGCATACCCTCATGCCGGTAAAGATCCTATTATGATTGGCGCTCAAATTGTTACTAATTTACAAACCATTATTAGTAGAGAATTAGCCCCACGCGATGCTGGGGTTATTACTGTTGGAGCATTCCATTCAGGTACCAAGCACAATATTATTTCTGATAGAGCCCACTTGCAATTAACTGTACGTAGTTTAAATCCTCGAGTGAGAAAGCAATTACTTGATGCGATAAAGCGTGTTGCTATTGGTACAGCAAAAACAGCAGGTTTGCCTGAAGATAAACTGCCAGAAGTCATTGTGAGTAAAGAGGCTTACCCACCTACTTTTAACGATAAAAAGTTAGCACAACGTTTGAAAGGTGTTATTACTAAAAATATGGGCGATGAAAACTTAATCCCACCGGGGAATTTAGGCATGGGTGCTGAAGATTTTGGTTTTTTCACAACTAAACCATACATCCCAAGTGTTTATTTTTCAGTGGGTGGAACACCTAAAGCTGATTTTGATAAGGCTAAAAATGGTGGTCCAGCTGTACCTAGTCATCACAGTCCATTATTTAAAATATCACCGGAGCCTTCAGTAACAGCAGGTGTAGAAGCAACTGTTTTATCGCTTTTAGATCTTATGCCGAAAAAGTAATGCGATGAAAACAAGTCTTATAGGGATAGCTTTAAAAGTAAAGTGTTGCACTTACTTGATAAGGCACCCTATAAGATTATATCCAGCTAATTTTATTGCTCCAGGCTTTTCATTTATATTTATCTTAACAGATCACTGCTTGTTTGAATGTTTCGATGATTGAAGTAACATCTTCATCATTAATATTTAAATGAGTTACCAATCGTAATTCATTCCCACTAGGTAGAACAATATTATTTTCTTGAGCAATCTGGCTCAATCTGACTCTCATCTCTGGCTCAACGTTAACATAAACCATGTTAGTTCTAGCTTTATTATCAACCACTTCTACACCTTTAAGTTCACTGAGGGCTACGGCTAAATAGCTTGCTCTTTGATGATCTTCTTGTAAACGAGATATATTATTTTGTAGAGCATATAACCCTGCATTAGCGATAATGCCTGCCTGTCTCATCCCGCCACCTAGCATTTTACGCCATCGTTTAGCTTCACTTATTAATTCGTGCGAACCAATAAGTAATGAGCCTATCGGCGCACCAAGTCCTTTAGACAGGCAAATAGATACGCTATCAAAATCTGATGAAAGTTCTGCTGCTGTTATGCCTGTCTCAATAGCAGCATTAAATAAACGAGCGCCGTCTAAATGCATTGCTAATTGATGCTTGTTAGCTATCTTTTTTACCTTTTGAGTATATCCATTAGGCAGAACAGAGCCATTATGAGTGTTTTCTAAACAAATTAATTTTGTATTAGCAAAGTGGATGTCTACGGGTTTAATTGCTTTCTCTAATTCCTTTAAATCCATTGTGGAGTCTGCTTTTAAATTTAAAGGTTGCGGTTGAATGCTACCTAGTACAGCAGCACCGCCACCTTCATATAAATAAGTATGAGCTGATTGACCAACAATATATTCATCACCTCTGCCGCAATGGGACAATAAGCCAATTAAGTTACTTTGTGTACCAGAAGGGCAAAACAAGGCAGCTTCTTTTTGTAATAATTCAGCAGCATAAATTTGTAGCTTATTTACGGTAGGGTCTTCACCATACACATCATCGCCTGTTGGTGCGTTCGCCATAGCATCACGCATATTCTTGCAGGGCTGGGTGACAGTATCGCTACGTAAATCTATTATTTTTGCCATGTTTTTACCTTTTGATATTTTTAGAAGGATGACACTAGCAAAACATTAGAAGAAAGACTAGTTAAAGAGTCGTGCTTATAAACAGAGGAACAGGTATGGCATATAAAATATATTGCTATACGCTAGGTTAATTTATGGCTGTCTTGATACAGCGTTTATCTTAATCTCAGTTAGCATCATGAGTCTTAAGTTATGGCTGTCTTGAGGTGTTTTTAAACAAACTTTGTTTATTGAATACGTATGTAATCGCTGTTTTCTTGGTAAGTAAAGCTTTAGCATGATGGTATACATAATAATAAGGTTTTATTGCAATGCTAACAATTAACATGAAACAAATCGCTTTTTTCTCACTTGTCGCTACGAGTGTAGCTTCCTGCGGTGGTGGCGGAGGCGGTGAAGCTCCTGGTCCAGCAGTTCCTATCAATACAGCACCAACAATTAATACTTTTTCAACTGAAGTTGAAGAATTGAGTGTAACGTATACTTGGGATGTATCAGATGCAGATAATGATGCTCTTTCATGTACCCTCAACCCCGGAGAAGGTGTTGATACTGTTAGCATTGCAGATTGTAAAGCGACTACATCAACTGTGATCACTTTTACAGAAGCAGGTGATTACTCAGCAAACTTTACTGTATCAGATACAAGCCAAGCCTCAGCATCGCAGTCTTTAACCGTCACATTAAGTCCAAGCAATCAAATGCCAGAGCCAATAGTTGTAGCTGGTGATAACGAATTAGTTATTTTCTATAATCGTTCTGATGATAATTATACCGGCTGGGGGCTACATTTATGGGCTGATGAAAGTTGTGATGGTTATGACGGCCCTGCTGTTGAATGGACTGCACCACTTGAGAAAACAGGTTTAGATACTAACTATGGCGCATACTGGGTTGTTAACTTAAAAGCTGGATTCACTGAAGAAAGCTGTGTTAATTACATTATGCATAATGGTGATAATAAAGCCCCAAATGATGCTGATCAAAAAGCAAGCTTAGCGAATGAACGCATGTTTTGGTTACTCGATGGGATTGATGAAATTTACACTCAAGCCACTTTATTCCCTAAGGGTGTATTGATAGAGAACACAGCAGCACATTGGGCAGCTTTAGATACAGTTTTTTGGGATACGCAAGCTTCGGCTGTTAACAAAATTCGATTATACAGCTCAGCAATTGATGATATGGAGTATAACGGTGAGTCGGGCATTGAAGGGGATAACTTCATTGAATTTATGCCTGTCACCAATTCGGCAACTTCACTTGGTTTGCCTCGCTATTCTGGTTTAGAGGCGTTTGAAGCTTCTAGTGCCGATACATCGAAAGCGAAGCAAATGCTTACGGGTAAGTTACTAGCTATTGCTTACGGTAGTGATGATGCGGTTCTTGCTGCAACTTATGTTCAAACACCACAAGTGCTAGATGCCCTTTATACTAGTGGTAGTGCGGATGCTGATGAAGCCACACTCGGGCTAACTTACAGTGATAGTGAAATTGTTACTAATTTATGGGCTCCAACGGCGCAACAAGTTAACTTACAAATTTTTAATGCCACTAAAGAATTACAAAGCACGCAAGAAATGACTTTAGATAGTGCAACAGGCATTTGGTCTTTCGCAACGCCTATTGCTAGCGACCGTTTATATTATCGTTTTGAGCTAACTGTGTACCATCAACAAAACAATAGTTTTGAAACTATATGGTCAACAGATCCTTATTCCGTTTCATTATCAACTAACGGCATGTATTCGCAGTTCGTGAATTTAAACGATGATGATTTAAAACCAAGTAATTGGGACAGCCATATTATCCCTGTAATTGCAGAGATAGAAGATGCGGTTATTTATGAGGGTAGTATTCGTGATTTCAGCATCCTTGATCAAAGCACAACAGCAGACAACAGAGGCAAGTACTTAGCTTTTACAGAGTCATCATCTGTGCCTGTCACACATCTTAAGTCTTTGGTTGATGCAGGTTTAACTCACTTTCAAATACTACCTGCAAATGACATGGTTAGTATCAATGAAGATTTTTCAGGGCAAATTAATTTAAACAGTACTGTTGGCCAATTATGTGCACTCAATGCTACTGCTGCTGTATGTAATGAAGAAAATGATGGTGCAACGTTATTATCTGTATATGAAAGTTACGATGCTAGCTCGAGTGATGCACAAGCACTTGTAGAGT
Source organism: Colwellia sp. (assembly GCA_049607625.1). GTDB lineage: Bacteria > Pseudomonadota > Gammaproteobacteria > Enterobacterales > Alteromonadaceae > Colwellia. Next base: position 6,322 of record JBMYWR010000084.1, on the reverse strand, counting down.
CTATGAAAGGCTTAGATGGTTACAACTTTGGTTATGATCCTAAACACTTTAACGCCCCAGATGGTAGCTTTTCTTCGAATGCTGAAGGCGTAGCGCGTATTTTAGAAATGCGTAAAATGAACCAAGCACTTCATGAAATGGGCTTAAGAACATCTCTTGACGTTGTTTATAATCACACCAATTCAGCTGGGCTTTGGGATAACTCTGTTCTTGATAAAGTTGTGCCTGGCTATTATTACCGTCGAGATTTAACAACAGGTGCCGTTATCAACGAAACATGTTGTCAAGATACTGAAACCGAACATAATATGATGGACAAGCTGATGGTTGATTCCCTCGTTATGTGGGCGAAAGAGTATAAATTCGATGCATTTCGTTTTGATATTATGGGCAGTCATTCAAAAAGTTCTATTATTGCGGCACGTGATGCAGTTTTAGCTGTAGATGCTGATAATTACTTTTATGGTGAAGGTTGGGTGCGTAACGATGAAGGCTATGAACAAGCTGCTCAATATCAAATGGCAGGCACAGAAATTGGTACATTTAACGACAGACCTCGTGATGTAATTCGCGGTGCTGCATTGTTCAAAAGCACTGGCAGTGCTGCAGACTTAGATACCATGCGTCTTGGTTTAGCAGGAACCTTACAGAGTTATCAATTACAAGATCGCAACGGTGATATTCAGTCAGGAAAAGGCTTTTCTCAGTCGTCTTATGCAAAAGACCCAGCAGACATTATTAATTATGTTTCAAAGCATGATGGAGAGACGCTTTGGGATAAATTGCAATATAGCCTAGCATCAAGCATGACGTCAGATGATAGAGTTAGAGCACAAAATATTGCTATAGCAATGCCACTTTTAAGCCAAGGTATTCCGTTTTTACAAATTGGTGGTGATTTACTTCGCTCTAAATCAATGGATAGAAACAGTTACGACTCTGGCGATTGGTTTAACAAAGTCGATTTCACCCAAACAAGCAATAATTGGCATGTCGGTTTACCGCTAGCGCAAGATAACGAAGAAGCTTGGAGTACTATTTTACCGATTATTGAGAATGCTGAAACCCAAGTAAATGCTAGCCAAATTGCATTTGCAAGTGACGTATTTAATGAATTTTTAAGAATTCGTACAAGTAGTAAGTTATTTAGGCTTTCCACAGCGCAAGATGTGAAAGACAGAGTAGGTTTTCATAATACAGGTACAAGTCAGCAATCAGGCCTTATTGTAATGAGTATCGATGACGGTACAGGCTTAACTGACCTAGACACCAATAACGATGCCTTGGTTGTGATGATTAACGGCACAGATATGGAGCAATCTTTTACTGTACCAACTGCAACCGGTTTTGAGCTTCACAGTGTGCAGGCTAATTCACAAGATGAACAAGTTAAGCTCGCGTCATTTGCTGCAGGTGTTAGTGATGGTACATTTACGGTACCAGCTTTAACCGCAGCTATTTTTGTGAAACCGCAAGGTGCAAGTCAAGGTTTAGGTTTATCTGCTGGCGCAACACGCGATGCCCTTGATGTTCCTCCATATGGTAATAACACGGTATACCTAAATGGCTCGATGAACAGTAATGGTGCAGGTGGTTTTACCGAACAAGATGCTTTTGTTTATCAGGGCAATGATGTCTATCAATTAGATTTCACCTTAAGCGCAGGCGTTTATACATTTAAAGTGACATCAGCTGATGCTGCAACAATAAGCCTTGGTTATAATGATGTAACAATTGGCGCAGGCTCTATTGCTTTTTCAAATGATACCGGCGAAATAAGCTTTACCGCTGACACAGATGGCAATTATCAGTTCACACTTGATGAAACGGGTGCTACACCAACCTTTACCATTAAAAATGTAGCGACGAGCGTCGACTGCAATGCTTTAGTTGACTCTGCAGATGCTATTCCGTTTGATATTCAAGGAAGCGGCGAGTTATATGTTCGAGGTGATCACTCAGGGTGGGCTGCTGAAGAAGATTATAAACTTCATTATAAAGGTAATAATGTTTATCAAGCGGTTGCGACCTTTGATGGTGAAATGAACTTTAAAATAGCTTCAGACGATGAAAGTTGGGTAACACAATTATGGGTTGTTGAATCAGGCAGTAATAGTATTGATACAACAGCATTGGCATTAGGTGTTAGTTATGATGTGGCCTATGAAGATGCAGGTACCGACAATAATAAAGCTAATTTAGCTGCGGGTACTTACAGCTTTTTATTAACATTAAATGAAGATAATCCTGCTAAAGGTTTTAATGTAGGTAGTTTGATTATTCAAACTTGTCAGCCTTAATCTTTGAACAAAGCTATTATGCAACCAAAAAGAGCATTAAATAAAGAGTAGTTACAAAAGCTTAAGAGCTTGTTGACCAATCAGCAAGCTCTTTTGATTTTATGCTTTAGTATGTGACTTATTATGGCTGTCACGGCAAATAGTCATAAGTAAGTTATGGCTGTCACAAAAAAATAGTCACGAGAAAATATTCTGAATAGGAATGAAAATACAATGTTGAAAATTAAATTTATACCGTCAACCTTATCAACTTCCGCCCTCTCTAAAAAATGGGTAGCAGTTAGCCTTTCAAGTGCATTATTACTTGGTGCTTGTGGTTCTGATAATAAACAAGATGAGTTAAGTGCTCAAAAAGCAGAGCCGCAGATTGAAACTGTTCAAAATGAGGCTGGCAAACCAGTTGTTTACCAGGTATTGACTCGTTTATTCGGCAACAAAAATACTACGAATAAACCCTGGGGCACTTTAGCTGAAAATGGCGTAGGTAAATTTAATGACTTTAATGATAGTGCTTTGCATGCAATTAAAGATAAAGGGGTAACTCATATCTGGTACACAGGCATTTTACATCATGCCCTAGTTAATGATTACACCGACTATGGTATTTCTCTTGATGATGCAGATGTTGTCAAAGGAAGAGCAGGCTCGCCTTATGCCATCAAAGATTATTACAACGTAAACCCAGATTTAGCAGTTGATGTTAATAATCGTTTCGCAGAATTTGAAGCCTTAATTGCCAGAACGCATTCTCATGGCATGAAAGTGATTATTGATATAGTGCCAAACCATGTTGCACGTCATTACCAGTCTTTAAATAAACCAGAAGGCGTGGTCGACTTTGGTGTTCAAGATAACACTGAAGTTGAATATGCTCGTGATAATAACTTTTATTATGTTATCGGCGAAGACTTTAAAGTACCACAAGCAAAAAATGGTTATTTACCTTTAGGCGGAGATAACGACCAAAGTATTGATGGAAAGTTTGATGAGTCACCAGCTAAATGGACAGGCAATGGTAGCCGGCTTGCTCAACCCGATGCGAATGACTGGTACGAAACGGTAAAAATTAACTACGGCGTAAAACCTGATGGTAGTTATGACTTTCCAACGCTACCCGAAAAGTATAAAAACCTACCTTATCAAGATCACTATGCTTTTTGGCAAGGTAAAAAAGTCCCTAATTCATGGCTTAAATTTAAAGAAATAACTCAGTTTTGGTTAAGTAAAGGGGTTGATGGCTTCCGTTATGATGTTGCTGAATTAGTGCCAGTTGAGTTTTGGAGTTATTTAAATTCAACCATTAAAACCACAAACCCTGAAGCGGTCACTATTGCAGAAGTATACAATCCTAAGATGTACCGAGACTTTATTCATCTAGGAAAAATGGATTATTTGTACGACAAAGTAGGATTTTACGATACTTTAAAAGGCATTATGCAAGGTAAAGTTGCTGCAAGCGAGTTACACAAAGTTCAGGGTGAAGTGTTAGATATTGAAGAGTACATGATTCACTTTTTAGAAAATCATGATGAACAACGTATTGCTAGCCCTGATTTTGTTAGCAACGCAAACATAGGTAAGCCAGCCATGGTCGCGTCTACTCTGATAAGTCGAGCACCTACTATGTTGTACTTTGGGCAAGATGTTGGCGAGCCAGGTGAGTTAAATTCAGGTTTTGGTACAGCAACTAGAACAACTATTTTTGATTATGCCGGTGTTCCTGCCCATCAACGCTGGATGAATGAAGGTGCATTTGACGGTGGACAGTCAACAGAAAATGAGAAAGCCTTAACTGACTTTTATCGCCGTTTAATGTCGTTATCTTCCATGGTTTCAATAGCTAAAGGAGAATACGCACCATTAACTATTTCACTCAAAGCAGCCAATCAGTCGCATACAGATACTAAACTAAAAACAGATAATACTTCTTCGTTGTTTGCTTTTACACGTTGGTATAAAGGTGAGCGAGTCATTGTTGTAAATCAATTCGCCAACACACAAGAAGATGCGATTATCGAAGTGCCAGATGAACTTATTTCAGCATGGCAATTAGCTGATGGCGAGTATCAGCTCCAAGATGTTTTAGGTGGTAAAGGTGAGCAAGGAAAAGCGACTACTATGCTCAAAGTTACTCATGGAAAAGGCGTTATTTCTACATCAATGAAGCCTCTTAATTCATTGGTTTTATTGCTTAAAACTTAAAGCTTAAAACTTGAAGTTCAAACTTTAATACCCTAAGGCTTAATGTTCTACTCTTACCAAGAGCTAGCATTAAGCCTTTTTATTAGTGACCGAAACACCTTGTTTCGTTATAAACTAAAGCCTAAAAGCTTAGCATAAAGCGCTAAAATATACCTATGTCTACTACTCATTTATGGTGGTTTAGGTTAGTATAACCCTCTTGACTTTAAGGCTAATAGATATTTAAGCCTGTAGCAAAGCACTTTTTATGAAAAAAGTTATGAAAATAATGATGAAAAAAGCGATACAAAGAAATATGACCAAGGACGATAGCTGTAATGGATAATAAAGTAGTAAGCGATAAAACATTAGAAGAAGTAATATCACATTTTGGCTGTTCCCTAGAAAACAGTACTGTTTCCCCACTGGGAAATGGTCTTATCAATTGGACCTTTTTCGTAAAAAGTACCGTGCAATCGTTTGTACTTCAGCGTATCAATCATCAAGTCTTTAAAAAACCATTACAGGTTATTAACAATGCTGAGCTTATTAGTGAGCATTTATGTAATAAACAACGCAATGGCGAATATGCGCTGGCGCCTATTTCACAAGTAAAAACAGAGCAAGGTGAAGTATTTGTTCAAGTTGATGGCGCATATTGGCGAGCGCTTGAATACATTCCAAAATGTTATACGGTTGAATCAATAGAAGAGCTTGAGCAAGCTGAGCAAGCAGGCAATGCTTTTGCTCAATTTACTGCCGCGTTAAGTGACTTTTCAGCAGAAAGTTTGTCAGAAATTATTCCCAATTTCCATGATTTACAATCAAGACTTGAGCAGCTAACTGAAGCCGTAACCAATAATGATGCAAACCGTCTCGCTTCATGTCAAAAGTTAGTGGACTTTTGTTTTTCACAAAAAGCTTTTATCGATGAAGTTGCCAGCATTTCACAACAACTTCCGATGCATGTTACCCACAATGACACCAAAATTAATAACTTACTATTTGGCTCTGATGAACAAGCTCCGGTTGCTGTAATCGATTTAGATACTTGTATGCCAGGCTTTTTAATGAATGATTTTGGTGACATGGTAAGAACATGCTGCTCAACAGAGCCTGAAGATGGCAAGAACTTAGCGGATATGTCGATTAAATTAGATGTGTTTACCGCGTTGGCAAGTTCGTATGTTAAAGGCTTTGACGGCAAAATAACCCCATTAGAGCTTAAAAGCTTAGTTATCGGTGCGCAGTTATTACCGTTTATGATTGGTGTTAGATTCTTAACCGACTATATCAATGGTGACGTGTATTTTCATGCGGCACATAGCGAACACAACTTTGATAGAGCCGAAAATCAGCTTCACTTATACAAGTTACTTTCAGCGCAAGAAAGTAAACTAAGTGAAATAGTACACGAAGGCCAGGCTTTATTGGTGTAGTTTTAGGCTGAAAGGTATAATACCAATTCAACTAAGTTATTGATCACTTGTACTTGTTAAAAAATCGCGGCTAAAGTACGCTCCTACAAAAGACATGTGCACCGGGGGTTGTTGCTGTTGAAGGCCAACCTACGGTGTTTTTAATAATGGTTTGCTGGCTTTGTTTCACTTCGCTTAAAAAGCTCTAATGTCTTATCCGCACTTATCCTGTTCATCTGCGGGCAAAAAGGGCTTTCACTTGACCTTACCCAAAGCGTTTTTAATTCGCGTAATCACTTTAATTAGATGAGAGCTCGTATCACTTACTCAATGAATACATTGAAGTCTAACGAATAACACCCGCTAAGATTAAAACAGATAGTACCGAAAGTATCAGCAATACATTTCTTTTCGCTAAACGTA
>JBMYWR010000083.1:0-13922 GCA_049607625.1 Colwellia sp. | reverse complement strand
TGTTCATACGGATTAGGTACTGAGATTTGCCCTTTGCATTCTCAACGAATTAGGGACTAGTGATCTCATGCGAATTACACAGATGTACACAGATTGAGAGCGTACGTTGTAAGGTCAAAAAAACTAGGTATCTTATGGGAAGGGCTTAGAACTTAACTGGGGTTTTGTCTTCCCCTAAAAGGTTTGCCCTTAATTCGCGTAATCTGCGTAATTCGGTGAGATCTCTAAGGGCTTTCGATGAGATCTCTTATGTCTATTCGGTGAGATCTCTAACGGGCTATTCGCTGAAAGCTCTTATGTATTATCAGCTTCTTGCTGCTCTGCTAACGCAATTTTCTCACGCTCAGCTTTAGAGATATATTTAGGTTTGTTACTTTTTTGCAACTTAGAATTTGCTTTTTTAAGTTTCTTTTTTAACGTTTCATTAATTTTCTTTTTTCTGTTCATGTGATTATCTACCGATACGATGTCGTTTCATTGAGCATTTATTGCTGCGAAATGCTATTATACTCACTATTGGCTCTTTCTAATACCATTTTCATTAAGTGGGTAAAACACACTAACACTTCTTTTCTGATATAAGAGGGAGGTTTATGTGTTGTTTGTTAACTCTTATTCTAGGATACACGTTGTGACTCAACAAAATTCAAACGCGACAGACTTCTCAAGTCTTAATCTTTCTAAAGACTTACTTAAAAATATTGCCTCGATGGGATATGAGTCTATGACGCCTATTCAGGCGTTAACTTTACCTTCAATGTTGAAAGGGAAAGATGTTATAGGGCAAGGGAAAACAGGCTCTGGCAAAACCGCCGCTTTTGGTTTAGCTATGCTAGAAAAGCTAGAAGTTAAACGCTTTCGTATACAATCAATGGTTTTATGTCCAACCAGAGAGCTTGCAGATCAAGTTGCTAAAGAGATACGAAAACTAGGTAGAGCAATTCATAATATTAAAGTATTAACACTTTGTGGCGGAACACCTTTTGGCCCACAAATTGGTTCTTTAGAACATGGCGCTCATATTATTGTAGGAACGCCAGGAAGAATTGAAGAGCATGTTATTAAAGGCACGCTTAAGCTTGATGACTTAAACCTGTTGGTGCTAGACGAAGCAGATCGCATGCTAGAAATGGGCTTTGAAGCGGCTTTAGACAACATTATTAATAGAACACCACTTGACAGACAAACACTACTTTTTAGTGCGACTTTTCCTGATCAAATTAAAGCGATTAGCGATAGTATTATGACGACGCCAGAGTTAGTTAAAGTAACGGCAAAGGATGATAAATCAACGATAAGCCAGCGTTTTTATAAAATTGACTCAGACCAAGACAGATTAGATGCTTTAAGTTTAGTCTTACTGGATAATCCAGCTGAGTCTACCGTTATTTTTTGTAATACCAAAAAAGAAACTAAAGAAGTATGTAATGAACTTCATGACATGGGCTTTAGTGTATTAGCACTTCACGGCGACTTAGAACAAAGAGATAGAGACCAAACCTTATTACGCTTCTCAAATAAAAGTGCGGCTATTCTTGTTGCAACAGATGTAGCTGCAAGAGGTTTAGATATTGATAGTCTAGATTTGGTGGTTAATTATCATATTGCTCGAGATACAGAAGTTCATGTTCACCGTATTGGCCGCACGGGTCGTGCAGGTAGCGAAGGTTTAGCGATATCTTTATACAGTGATAAAGAAAGTTATAAAGTAGGCTTACTTGAAGATTACCTTGAGCAAACGATTGTTCCAACGCCACTTCCAGCAATGTCAGTTTTAGCGAATGAAAGACCACAAGCTAAAATGTCTACCATACAAATAGATGGCGGTAAGAAGCAGAAGGTTCGTCCAGGTGACATACTTGGTGCTTTAACCGGTAACGACGGTGTTAAAGGCGGTGATGTAGGTAAAATTAACGTACTCGATAATAAAGCGTATGTTGCGGTGAACAAAAAAGCGTTAAAGCTTGCACTAAGAAAATTAACCAAAGGTAAAATGAAGGGGCGTACCTTTAAAGTACGTCATTTAGTCATTTAGTCGTTTAATCGATTTTTCTTATATAGCACCCTAAAAACGTCTTTCTAAACTTTATTTATGAAGTTTAGAAAGGCGTTTTTTATATCATTAAATAAATAGTTAGTTATTTAGATAGTTATTTAGATAGTTATATAGTTAAATTAACGACAACATGGTTAATTTAACTTCTTTATGGTTATTCTTCTCATTTAGTACTTCTTTGTGAATTATAACCCATTGATTTTATGTCGAAAAAACATTGGCACTGGTCTTGTAACCCTATTGTTAAAATCGAGATTACAACAACAAAAACTCGAAAAATATTTTATAAACTATTTGTTAATAATTAAAAGGAAACAACATGAACGCATTAACGACACTAAAAAAATCAAGTTTAGCGCTTATTATTGGAGCAAGTTTATTTGCAACAGCTGCTCAGGCGCATAATGAAAATAGCTGTAATGTTGAATTAGAAGCGGGTATATCTATTGATAAATATAGCATTAAATTTTTAGAAAAAAAGGGCACAGAAAATAGCGAAGGTGATACCTCTCATAAAACACTATATTCAATAGAAAATGATCAGCAGTTAATCGTTAATAATGAGACGGTTACTTTGAATGCTGAACAGCAAAAACTGATAAGTGAATATGCTAAAAGTATCCGCAGTATTGTACCTGAAATCAAGTCGGTAGCGATCGAAGGGGTCGACCTTGCTGTTGATGGTGTTGACTTAGCTTTTAAAGCGCTACTAGGAGAAGATAGTGGTATTTCATCAGATTTAGCAAAAGATCTTGAAGAACTTCGTTATGAAATTGATAATAATTTTACCGAAGAAAATGGATTCACTATCGGTGTTGAGGGAAGTAATTCAACAGATATCATTAGCAATGAATTAGAAGGGCGCATTGAGTCGGCTATAGAAAAAGCGGTAAAAAACTCAATGGGGACAATTCTTGTCGCAATGGGTAAGGAAATGATGTTCTCTGGCGACAGTGATGCATTTGAACAGCGTATGGAAAATTTTGGTGAAAACATCGAAAGCGAAATGGAAGCTCGTAGTCAACATATTGAAGCTAAAGCAGAAGAACTTTGTTATTCAATTGCTGATATTGATACATTAGAAGACCAAATTCAAAATAGTATCGACGAACTAAAGCGTATTAATGTTATTTCTGTAGAAGTTGATGTAACAGATCACGAAGATAGCAAACACGCTAAGTATACAAAACTATAAGTATTAGTATTAGCATCGATAAAACGCTTAACTGAATTTAGCATAAATATTAAATGCCACTGCTTATTATATTAGCAGTGGCATTTTTTTATTTTCAATCCTTTTAACCATAAGCAATGTTGCTTATTTTATATTTACATTAACTTGAACTAGGTTTAACCAGGACATTAAATCACTTCCCCTTTCTTATAAGCCTAGGTAAAATTGCCCATCGTTATTTTCAGTAAAGTTTTCACATGCACGCAGTTCATCGTTTACATCAATACAGAATGAGTTTAAGTACGACTACCTATAAAGCCAGAGGACAACGTGTTATTCGTTGCCCGCTTTGTCGGTTAGCGCAAAAACACTGTATTTGTGAAATGGCTCCTAAAAAGGGTGATGTGAAGACACAAGCGGCTTTCGTGCTCTTGATGTATGACACAGAAGTATTAAAGCCAAGTAATACAGGCAAGTTGATTGCAGATCTTATTCCAGATACTTACGCTTTTCTTTGGTCTAGAACCAAGCTAAATGATGAGCTTCTTGCCTTACTTGCAGACGAACAATGGCAACCTTATGTGGTATTCCCACAAGAATACGGCGAAGTGGGTAGGGAAGTAATCAACGACCAAGTGCCACTAGTTCCAAATAAAAGGCCACTGTTTATCATGCTAGATGGAAGCTGGCGTGAGGCGAAGAAAATGTTTCGTAAAAGCCCTTATCTTGATAAATTTCCAATGGTTTGTTTTGATCCGACGGTATTTTTACAACAACAAACGGCTAAACAATCACAAATTGTAAATATTGAAACCGTTGTCGGTGATGAGGAGGTCCTTATGCATTCTCCTGTAGGCGATGACTCGCGGTATACGGTTAGAAAAACAGAGTTAGCCCATCAATTTTCAACTGCTGAAGTTGGCGCACGTCTGTTGGATATGATGTCAGAGCATCAAAACGCAACGTTGCTTGATTTATGGTTTGATGTATTTAATTTTCAATATCAAAAAAGTGTATGTCAACGTAATAAAGGTAACGAAAACGCTATTTCTAACTATTTACAATTTGTTGAAAATATTAACTTGGCTAAATGATAATTTACTTCAAAATTTAAAACTTAATTGAATCAATCAACTGTAACGACAAGTTAATAAAAGAGAGTAAAACTGGTCATTTTATTAAAGTTGCTGTACAATGCGCGTTTTAAAAAGCAGGGTTAATATATTAACAAAACAGAGCTTACAAATGTTTGTTATTTATATAAAATAATCTGCTCCTTTTTAGTATGTTTTATAGGAAAATTAAATAATGCATGTTTTAGTTGTTGATGACAGTAAAGCCATCCAAGACTCTCTTTCTAAGCTTTTATCTTCATTAGGTTACACTGTAGAAACGGCTTGCAATGGTTTAGATGCATTAGATAAAGCGCAAAACGGTGAGCACGATCTTTATATAATTGATCACTTAATGCCTTTAATGAATGGTGTTTTATTAACTAAAAACTTAAGTAATATTGAACACTGTAAAGAGACGCCTATCTTATTTATATCTACTCAAGATATAAAAGAAGTTAAACAGTTACCAGAGCGCAACTTGTTTACTCAGATACTAGCTAAACCTTTGCAAGAAAATGAACTTTTATTGGCACTTGAATATATAGAAGAAAACATAAAAGGTGAAAATACTCTTTCACTAGTACTTTAAAAATCATGCGAATTGCTTTACTCTTGAACTAAGTTAATTGATTAATTCAATGAGTCACAAATGAATACAGAAGCACTTACCCTAGAACAAACAGACCAACTCAAAAATGCCATCATTACGGTACCTAATTATCCTCACAAAGGGATAATGTTCAGAGACATAACAAGTTTACTTGAAGACCCAAAAGCTTTCGCTTTGTGTATCGAGATATTAAAGGCAAAATATGAAAACCGCGGCTTCACCAAAATTATTGGTACAGAAGCAAGAGGCTTTATCTTTGGTGCTCCTTTAGCGCTCGCGTTAGGTATTGGCTTTGTTCCAGTAAGAAAACCCGGCAAACTTCCCAGGGAAACATTCTCGCAAGCTTACCAGCTTGAATATGGCGAAGATGTTCTAGAAATTCACCAAGATGCTTTAACACCTCAAGATAACGTCCTTATCATTGATGATTTACTTGCAACGGGCGGAACTATCGAAGCAACTGCAGAGTTAGTTAGACGCGCTGGTGCTAAAGCTGATGAAGCAGCTTTTATCATTTCACTTCCTGACTTAGGTGGGGAAGAACGTCTTAAGAACATGCAGGTTAACAACTTTGCATTACTTAAATATAATGGCGAGTAATTAACATTCATGAGTTATCAAGTATTAGCTAGAAAATGGCGACCTAAAAACTTCGAACAGTTAATGGGCCAAGATCATGTTGTTAATGTATTAGTTAATGCTTTATCTCAAGAGCGTTTGCATCATGCCTATTTATTTACCGGAACACGTGGTGTTGGTAAAACGACAATTGCACGTATTTTTGCAAAAAGTTTAAACTGTGAAACGGGTATAACGGCTACCCCTTGTGGTGTTTGTGATACCTGTGTCGATATAGACCAAGGTCGCTTTGTTGACCTACTTGAAATCGATGCAGCTTCTAAAACTAAAGTTGACGATACCCGTGAAATACTTGATAACGTGCAATACGCACCAAGTCGTGGTCGCTTTAAAGTTTACCTTATCGATGAAGTGCACATGCTTTCTCGTAATAGTTTTAACGCATTATTAAAGACGTTAGAAGAGCCACCGTCACATGTTAAATTTATTTTAGCGACAACCGATCCGCAAAAATTACCTGTTACTGTTTTATCACGTTGTTTACAGTTTCATCTAAAAGCGTTAACGGTGCCGCAAATAGAAGCTAAATTAAAAGAGATCCTAACACAAGAAAACGTCTCTCATGAGCCTGGCGTTCTTGCCATGCTTGCCAAAGCTGCACGTGGCAGTATGCGAGACAGCTTAAGTTTAACAGACCAAGCGATAGCGCAAGGCCAAGGTAATATTAAGCTGGTTGAAATTCAGCAAATGCTTGGCAGTATAGACCAAAACTGGGTTTATAAAATCGTTATTTCTTTGTTAAAGCAAGATGCTGCAGAATTAATGGCGTTATCGCAAAAAATAGCCTCTTATGCACCTAATTACAGTCGTTTGTTTGCAGAGTTAATTCAACTTTTCCATCAAACCGCTTTAATGCAATTAGTTGAGCAACATTTCGACTTACCTAAAGACCACCTTGAATTGATGAAAAAGTTTAGTCGCGCTATCTCTGCCCAAGACTTACAGCTTTATTATCAAATCTGTTTAAATGGAAGAAAAGACTTACCTTATGCTAGTGACGAGCAAGCGGCCTTTGATATGACGCTTATTCGCTTACTTGCTTTTAAACCGATGCAAGCAAATGATATTGAAACGCAATCATCAAACCATAGCTTAGCGACAAACAGTGCTCCGGCAATAGACTTTTCAGATGCCTTAAAAGATCAAGAACCACAGCAAGAGCCAACTCTCGAGCAAAAGATTATAACTGCTCCAGAGATTGTACCTGAGCCATTGACATCACCTGAGCTTGAGCAAACACAACAAGCAGAATCAGAGCCTGTATTAGAAAACAATGCGTCTGATCAGCAAGGTGTTGAGTTACCTTCGCAAGCAATTGATGACAGTTATCAGCCCCCATTAGAGCAATCTAATGCAGCAGTAGATAACCAACAAGCATTAGAACAGCAAATGGCAGGCATCGAGCAAGATGCACAACAGCTTCATCAAGAGCCAACGGCATTAAATAGTTCTATGCCGACGCAGCCAGTAATACCAGAACAAGCTATTGAAGCTGCAACTAATCAAACAAGTGATAGTTTAGCTAATAGTCCAATTAGTGCCGTACTCGCTAAAAGAAACATGTTAAGAAGTCGTAAGCGACAGTTGGAGACAACTGAAAAAAAGTCTAGTGACGCCCAAGCGCGTCAATCATCAAAAAACGACGACGCAGCAGTAAGTTTAGAAAACAATAAAGAGCAAGTAACACCAGAAAAAGAAATACTGCCAGAGCCAGAGCAAGCGTACCAACCTGAAAAAATCGATCCTTCAGTTGTACGCAAGGCGAATCAGGTAGATAAATGGGCCCATATGATAGACTCTATGGAACTCACAGCACGTATAAGACAACTTGCTATACACGCAACCATTGATGATAAATCAACGGATGACAATTTAGTTTTACGGTTAGATCAAGGAACGAAACACTTATATACGGATATTGCTAAAGACCAACTTGAGCAATCCTTAAGTCAATACCTAGCAAAACCAGTATTAGTAACGATTGAAATAGTTGAAAAAACGATTGAAGATCCTTATCAAATTCAATCGCATATTAATGATAAACGTTATGATTATGCGAAAGAGTTACTAAAAAAAGATGATATTGTGGTATCACTACAAGAAAAGTTTCAAGCGAATTTAGATGAAGAAACTATTTTAGCGCTGTAGAAGGGCGAGTATACTTTGCATATAAGCGAAGTTTGTCGTATTTATAGACTTGAAATTAATTTAAGTTGATACCATATACTCACTAAGTACAGCGAATTAACAATTTTTAAATTTAGACAGTTAGATTAAGTAAAATATATTGGAGAATAAATGATGAAAGGCGGAATGGGTAATTTAATGAAGCAAGCCCAGCAAATGCAGGCTAAAATGGCTAAAGCTCAAGAAGAACTTGCTAATATGGAAGTTGTTGGTGAAGCTGGCGCAGGTATGGTTAAAGTAACGATGACTGGTAGCCACAATGTTCGTAAAGTTGAACTTGACGACAGTCTTATGGAAGACGACAAAGACATGATTGAAGACTTACTTGCAGCTGCAGTAAATGACGCAGTACGTCGTGTTGAAGAACAAAACAAAGATAAAATGGGTGCAGTAACAGGCGGTATGCAATTACCACCTGGGATGAAAATGCCGTTTTAATCTTTAATCTTTAATTTTTTATAAAAATAGCGCCATGTGGCGCTTTTTTTTGCCTAAATCTAGGTGTGTTACGCAGACGATCTTTTATTCAGTATCAATCAGAACCATATTTTTGCCTTTAAAACTACTTACTCAAAGTATATCATGATTCAAATCGAGCCAGAGCCTGAATTAAAGCGTGGCGGTTGATAAAGTTTTTATAGAGGATATATGAGATTTAACATTGTGATCTGCGTTATTTTACTGCTAAGTGCTTGTAGTAATAGTAATTGGCGTACAGCAAGTCGAGAATCGGCAGATATTGCTTCAGCACCGAGTGAAGATAGTCGAGCCATTATTGAGTTTTATGCTGCGGATGCTTTTAGTTGGCGGGGTTGGTTTGCCGTTCATCCTTGGATAGTGATTAAAGAGGAAAATGCGGCGGAATATACTGTTTATGAGGTTACTGGTTGGCAAGTAAAAAGGGGGTTACAGGCCATTAGACAATATGAAACATTAACGCCAGATAGGTATTGGTATGGCTCTAAACCAGAATTATTACTCTCCATTAAAGGTGATAAAGCTGCAATGCTTATCCCTAAAGTTCAGGCGGCAATAGGGCTATACCCTTGGAATGATGAATATAGCGTATTCCCTGGGCCTAATAGTAATACGTTTGTCGCTTGGGTAGGTCTTCAGGTGCCAGAGCTTGAATTAGAACTACCCTTTAGTGCTATTGGTAGTGGGTACGCAGATTAAATTTTCATTTTACTATGATTTTTTGCGTATGAAGTGAATGATTACAGCGATGCAAACGCCAACACAATAGGTAAATTAAACCATAAAGTAGCATTCCGCCAACAAGTACTCCAGACCACTTCCCGTATTGCCAACAGGCAACTAAATAAAAGCCACCTAAGCTACCGCCAACATAATAGTGCACAAGATATAATGCCGTTGCGGTGGCTTTAGCTGTTTTTGCCGTGTGACTTACCCAAGTATAGGCAAGTGAGTGAGTGAAAAATGCACCCGAGCTAATAAGTAATAAACCAATAGCCATGGCGTGTAGCGAATTAAAAGCAGCAACCCACATCCCTAGTGCACTAACCGTGGTACCTAGCACCATGCCACTGATAGGACTGTAAGTTTGACTCCAACGACCACTTAATTTTGCTGTAACGGTACCACTTAGATAGCAAAGAAAAATCATTGACGTTAAGCTAATCGATAATGAATAAGGGGGAGCAACAAGACGAAACCCCATAATGGTATAAAGGTTAACAAATAGGGCGAAATTTACCCCGCCAATAGCCATTGCACACCAAAGTTCAGGCTGTTTTAAATGATTAAATACTTGTCGGTTATGAGCTCGTAATTGTCCTTTTTTAGGCGTGAAATGTTGTTGTTCAGGTAATAGCCAATTTACTAATAGTGCGCCAAGTAAGCTAAAAATAGCCATACCAATAACGGCCAACTCCCAGCCCCAATATTGAGTAGCAAAACCTCCGTATAAACGCCCAGCAATACCACCTAATGAATTTGCACTAATATAGCTTCCTACCGCCATCATTAATGCTTTTGGCGTGAACTCTTCAGCCATATATGCCACAGCAACAGCTGTAAAGCCAGCAAGCGCAATGCCCATAAAGCCTCGGGCTAACGTTAACATCAATAATGAATCGGTAAGCAACATAGCCAGACCTGCAAAAGGCAATAAAAATAGACTTAACATCATTACATTGCGGCGCCCAATGGCTTCTGAACTAATAGCCCAAGGTACCAGAGTAAGTGCTAATGTTAAGGTGCATGCAGCGAATAACCAGTTAATCTCAATTGCACTGGCATTAAACTTTATCGCCATTAATGGCAACATTGGTTGGAGCATGTACAAGTTACAAAATACTATAAAAGAGCCTAAAGCTAACGCAAAAGTCGAGCGTTGATACGTTGCTGTTTTGATTTCAATCATGGGTTGAAACTCAGAAAATAATTACAGTTGGAAGAACTCTTTAATTATACCTGTTCCATTTTTAAATGTAGAACAATAAAGGCTGTATTTAGAATTAGGAAGGTTTATAGTAATAAAAGGGTTCGTAACGATCGCCTTTATAAAAGTGGTCTTATGTTCAAAGCCAATGGGTAGATCACCGACCCATTTTTATTTAATGAAAACGTTGTTTTTTATATTTTTAAGTCGAGAAGTAAATGAGTGCCCAGCCTTTAATTTCAAAAATGTTTATTGTGATAATGTGCCTATCTATTAATGGCTGTTCAAGTTCAAGTAATTCCCCGTACGATCAAAAAAGCGCTAACGCGATTAAAGCTAAGCATTGGCTGTCTATAAATGCCAAGCGTGAAGGGGTGAGACAAACAGAGTCAGGTTTGCAATATAGAATCCTTAAAAAGACAGATGGCTGCCACCCGGATGATGGTTATAAAGTAAAAGTACATTACAAAATGGTATCTGTTCAGTCTAAATCGCTTGTTGATAGTAGTTATGACCGCGGCCAACCTTCGGAATTTAAATTATCTAAAACGATTAAAGGATGGCGTGAAGGTGTTCCTATGATGAGAGTGGGTGAGATTTGGGAGTTATACATCCCTGCAGATTTAGGCTATGGTTCAAAGGGTTTAGGACGTGATGTTCCACCTAATAGTGTATTGATTTCTCAAGTGCATTTGATATCAGCTAGACGATGTGAAAAATAAAAAAACTAAAATAAATAACATTGAAATCAGGTGATTATAAATATAGTATTAAGTTTAATTAAATAGTTTAATTGATTTTATCAATAGATTTTTCCACGTTTTTTAACGTGCTATATGCAAGGCAAGCAATGAGTAATAGTGTTTTGAAATGGATTTTCGTTGCCATATATTTAGTATTAGCATTTTGGTTTGGACTTTCGTTCGAATGCCCGTCATATAGTGCAAGGCCTTTAATTCTTTCATTAGGTATTACGCCATTGGTATTGATTAATATTAATTTCTTTTTGGACTTACCAATAAACTTATTACATCTCCCTGAAGTTTCGGATGTATCTAATTATTCTCAAAGGCGTAAATTAGTACTTATAACTTGGTTATTATTTTTAGCTATTATTTTGTGGATCTCTTTCGGTACACTTAGCTGCAGTATATAAGGCTTTAAATTGGGCTGATAACCGTTTTCTCGGTTCTAATTCGTTTCACATTAAACAAACTGCTTCTTGCGCCTTAATAACGCACTAGCTACTCATGGAGGATTTATCATGCATTATCAAAATAAACAAATGGCGACCGCGCTGTTGTTCGTTATGGGAACTGTTGTTTTGTTCGTTTCCTTGATGTCTGCAGGCAAAGATGATGAGGTTGTTTGGCCTGTAATTTTTATTTTAGGGTGTATCTCATTTTTATTTCACTCATTAAATATTAGAGTGAGTGCCAGTGAAATTAATTGGTCATTTGGTCCTGGTTTTTGGAAGAAATCAATAAAACTCGCAAACATTGAATCAGTCAAAATTATAAATACGAAGTGGTATTATGGCTTAGGTATTCGATATATACCGTCTGGTTGGCTATATACAGTCTCAGGTACTAAGGCTGTACAGCTTAACCTAAAAGACGGTTCAAAAATTAATTTGGGCACAAATGAACCTGAAAGTTTAGTTGAAGCAATTAAATCACAACTAAGTTAAATAAATTGAAAATAGTTATCTTTGTTCGTTCTTCGCTAATTTTCGTAAATCAATTGTAGCCAGATCCATTTAACCATGGTTTTAAGCTAGCGGTTTGCGTCGAGTGGTTCGTTCTTATGGTTTTACATGGCCGTAGACAACATAAAGGAGAGTACATTGTCATTTAAAGATAAATTGCAGAATGCTCATAAAGAAATGGAAGCGTCAGGTATAAAGAAGTTTAATTATAATTCCCCAATGCTGGTGCTACTAAGAAGTTTAGGGCTCAACATTAGGCCATTTCAATATTACTCATTTATACAAAACTTTGTAATAACTTCTATCTGGTTTAGTACAGTCTGGGGAGCTCTAATGTGGTTTACTACATGGGGCCCAGACAATATGAGAGTACAATTTGCTTTGATAATAAGTTTATTTGCAGGTTTATTATTTGGTTTAATTATGGCGTTATATTTTAAAAGTAGTATAAAAAGCAATAATCTAAGTAGCTGGGAGCAATTGTAGCTAACAAGGTGTTGAAGTTATCAAACAAAGGAGTTAACTAATGAATAGTGAAGTTCAATTAAATGTAAAAGCTAAAGTTGAATATGATCAAATGGCAAAGCATAAAAAGGATGTTGATGAGTTTAATAATCTTGGCTCAAAAGATGTAGGCCTGAAAGATATTATGCAAATACTTTCTCCTTTGGTTTTGCTTTTTTTTGCTGGGCAATTTTTAGAAATTGATTCGAATGCCTATAAAGTTATGTATGTGATTATTATCGTATCGGCTTTTGTACAAGTTAAGGTGAGCGCTGAAAGTAAAAAGGTAAATC
The DNA here is from genome assembly GCA_049607625.1 of Colwellia sp. Taxonomy (GTDB): domain Bacteria; phylum Pseudomonadota; class Gammaproteobacteria; order Enterobacterales; family Alteromonadaceae; genus Colwellia. The sequence goes on along the minus strand of JBMYWR010000083.1, from coordinate 1,232 downwards.
GTCGTATAGACTTACTTCTAAAAATACTAAAACAAGAGCGTAATGAAGGAAATAACTAAAGGAATTAACTAAAGGAATTAAGTAATGGGATCAGCGTTGTTTAAAGAAAAAATAAATTTGGTATTCAGAAAAGTAATCTCTTTGTTGCTTACGTTTTATACCAGTTACCTTTTTGTTCACTTTGTTATTCTTAATGCATTTACGATTAATAATACTTTAATCATAGTGGTTAATATTTGGTTCGGACATCTTGTTTTAAACCTCTTTACTTTGATGGTAATTAAAAATAGAACATTTGGTGATTTATTTGTAGGAATAAAATATCAAAAGGTTAAAAATAATATGTGGCAGGCCTCTTTGCTTGCAGTTCGCTCTATTTTAACCACGACTTTATTTTACCTAATTGTATATTGTAACTATCTGCTTGGGTTCCCACTTTATGCTGTAATACTAACTTTTATATCAGCATTTGTATTTGTAGGGTATACAGCCCAAATTAGCGGTATGAAACTCTCAGCTGCAGATTGGTTGAGTGGTACTATTGCTGTAAAAAATTAAAAAGTCGCTCTTTCGTATCGTTATAGTACTTTCGTTTATATTATTAACAATAAGTGCAAGTTATATATCGAGAAGTATGTATTCAATGGAGTAATACTTGTATCAAGTAATAGAAAAAGTAGCCTTTGTAGATGACTTTATTCGATTAAGAGAAGTTTCAGGTTTAACGCCTCGCCCTTATGAAGCAGCGAAACGAGCTTTACCTAATAGCCTTTTTGGTGTTCAAGTTGTTATGAATAACCAAACTGTCGGTATGGGACGTGTTGTAGGAGATGGCGCTTTAAATTTTGAAATCGTAGATGTTGCCGTTGATCCAGTCCATCAAGGTAAAGGGCTCAGGCGAATGATTATGCAAAGTATCATGGATTATTTAGAACAAGATGCACCTAAAGGAGCCTATATAACTTTAATGGCTGATGTACCTGAGTTATACGAAAAGTTTGGTTTTAAATTAAGTAGACCAGAAAGTGAAGGCATGTATATAGTTAAATAAATGTATGGAGAGGAAAAATGAATAACCCAAGTCATCAAGTATGGATAAAATTCATATTATTATTTTTAATACTAATATCATACTTTGCTTATTTAACTTACGAATATGACTTTTTAACTGGAGGAGTAGCCTCTCTGATAACGTGGAGTTTTTTTGTTTTATGTACTCCTGTAGCTGATGC
>JBMYWR010000082.1:0-14055 GCA_049607625.1 Colwellia sp. | reverse complement strand
TGCGAACAAAAATAAAAATGCCAGTAAGCTTAACTGACTGGCATTACTAACAAATGTTAGCCCTTTTTTTGCGATGTTGACCCGTCCTAAATAAGGTTGACACTTTTCCAGCAACAAATTGGAGAGTGTTATGAAATCAACCACTAAACGTACTCAAAAAGATTATTCTATCGCCTTTAAATTAGGTGTTGTCACGCAAGTAGAACGAGGCGAATTAACCTACAAAGAAGCCCAAGATAAGTATGGTATCCAAGGATGCTCTACCGTTTTAACTTGGCTTCGTAAGCATGGTCGACTAGATTGGTCTAAAGGAACTCCTATTTTCTTAACCCAAGGTTTTGCTATGGCTAAGTCTCAATTACCTCAAACACCTGAGCAGCGTATTAAAGCATTAGAAAAAGAATTAGCGGATAGTCAGCTCAAAGCTCAATTCTTCGAAGCAGTTGTTAATGTACTAGAAACTGACTACGGTGTACGCATCACAAAAAAGCAAAAAGAGCAGTTATCCAACAAAAAACCATAGCGACGCTATCGGTTATTAAGGCATGTCACTTTATTGGTATTACTCGCCAAGCCTATTACAAACAATGTATAGCTCAAGTAAAGCGTGACATACATGAGCAACGAGTACTCAGTTTTATAGTGGTTGAACGTATGAATCAACCAAGGATTGGTACGCGTAAGCTTAAATATTTATTGTCATTACAGCAGTTGTTCATTGGTCGAGACAGATTATTTAGCTTACTTGCATCCCATCAAATGCTCGTATCACGGCAACGTGCTTATCATAAAACAACGAACAGCCATCATCATTTTACTTGTCATCCAAACCTAATCAAAGCAGGTTTAGTGCCTGAAAAGCCTGAGCAACTCTGGGTAGCAGACATTACTTATTTGCCAACAGCTACGGGTAATACTTACTTGAGCCTAGTCACCGATGCTTTTTCAAGAAAAATCGTTGGTTATCATGTTGATGACAATATGAAAACAAACTCGGTTAAGCTCGCTTACGCTAAAGCATTAAAGCAAAGAAAATCAAACAACATCTTAGTACACCATTCAGACAGAGGTGTGCAGTATTGCTCAAGTGAATATCAACAGCTTCATAGGCATTACCAAACTAAGTGTTCGATGACTGATGGTTACGACTGCTACCAAAATGCGTTGGCTGAGCGAATCAACGGTATCTTGAAGAATGAATATTTATTGATAAAACCTAAGGATTTAAAGGAGGCAAGAAAAATGGTGGAACAATCAGTCACTATCTATAATCAAAGAAGGCCGCATACGGCCTTAAAATACAAAACGCCCGATGAGGTACATCAGGCGTTTTAATCTAAAAATATGTCAACCCATGTTAGGACGGGTCAAACTATTTCTAGCTTTTAGCAGGAACTAAGCCTTGGTTTATCATGTTAATGTCTTCTTCGGTAATGGTTCCACCGGCTCGTTTTAACACCAAAATACTTTGTATATAGCCATAACGTGTTGAAGAGAGATTACGCTTAGCATTGTATAAGTTACGAGTACTATCAAGTACATCAACGATAGTACGGGTACCTACTTCAAAACCTGCTTCTGTTGCTTCTAGCGCTTTCTCTGCACTTAATACTGATTGCTCAAGCGCTTTTATGCCTGAAATACTAGCTATAACGGTATTGTAAGAGTTACGTGTTGTACGCACAACATCACGATGAGCAAGTGATAAGTCCTGGCTAGCTGAAACAAAACGGTTTTGCGCCTTTCTTACTGAGGTTGAAACAGAGCCACCCGAGTAAATAGGCACATTCAACGTAACGCCTACAGAGTAATTATCTAGTGCTCCTTCATCTGCACTTTTAATATCGTTGATTTCTGTTTCAGTATCAGCAGAGTTATATCTGGCTCCAAAATCTAATGTTGGATAATGACCAGAGCGTGAAATTTGAATAGCATCTTTTGCTAAATCGATCCCTATTTTCGCAGAAATAAGATCTAAGCTTTTCGCTTCAGCCATTTTTTGCCACTCATCAGCACTACTCGGTACAGGTGTACTTGTGCTAAAGCTTTCTGTATTTAATACCGATACATTACGCGGATAATAGTTGGTAATAACTCTTAGGTTTTCTTCGGCATTGTAAATTGCATTTTCAGAGCGTATTTCTTCAGTCACTGCATTATCGTATTGCGCTTGTGCTTCGTGTACATCGGTAATTGCTGTTAAGCCTACCGAGAAACGTTGTTTGGTTTGCTCTAATTGACGTGCAATAGCTTTTTTCTCCGCTTGAGCAAAGTCTAAATCATCTTTCGCACTTAAAAGCGAAAAATAAGCTTCGGTGACGCGAACGATTAAGTTTTGTTTAGCTATTTGATAAGCTAAATCACTTTGATGTGCAGACTTTTTGGCGGTACTCAAACGTAACCAAGTGTCGTGATGATAAATCTGCATATTTAAACTAGCACCAAAACCAAGCGAGTTAGTATCACGGGTTATTGTCGATGAAATTTCATTTTGAGCTACTGTATAACTACCTGTCGCATTAATTTGTGGTAGTAATGCAGAGCGAGATGCTGAAACATCTTCTTGTACAACCATAAATTCAGCTTGAGCTTTTAACACAACGGGGTCATTAAGAAGTGCTTGCTGGTAAACTGAGGCTAAATCATCTGAAAAAGCAGCAGAGCTTAACGTAAGACCTAAAGTCGCTACGATAACCTTGCTAATTGTTTTTCTTATGGGTGTCATTTTTCTTATCCTTTTCGGGTATTTATTTACTCAAGCTGAGTATGTTTTTATAGGTTAGGTATAAACCTGTTGTGTTTTTACCTACATTCTAAGTCTTTATCGCTTTACCATTTTACGCGTTACCTGAATTACAAGTTACTTAAATCAAGTGGTTTAAAAACGCTATTTAAATATGAGATTTGGCGATTCACTGACGTTGTGAGCCATTATGCCTTATATCCTACCTCATTTTTGAATTTAACCCACCAAATAGGTTGTTATAAGTGTAACAAATTATATTAACTGATCAAAATACTTACATATAGGGCGTGTTGATCTTTCAGGATTACTTTTGCAGCAATTTGTTTGGTCTTCATACAAGGCAGAGAATAAGTAACCAGAACTCGGTTTAACATAGACTTCTCTAGCAGCTATTTTATGCTTTTTAATCAATAAATTCCAAGAAGTTAAGTTACTTCTTAAACCGAGTTCAGGATAAGTAACATAGTCATTCTATATAAACATTCGATAACGATGTAGAAATGCCAAACAAATACTGCCCTATGGGTTCATTTAAAAGCGATTTACTCATTGTTGTCACAATTTTATATGAAATAACCATACGACAATCGTGACGCCGCGATTAAATCGCTTTTAACTTGAACAAAATTTAATCTCGAAAGATCAACGTGCCCTTAGCTACTTTAAAATTCTTTTTTGAGTTTTAAAGCCCTTAAACAGATTCAATGCATAGCGAACCATCAAATGCATCAACTTAGAGTATAGTTAACACAACTAGGCTATTACACAAATTTAAAATACTCTCGCTAAAACATCAATGTGACAATTCATGTTAGAATGAGGGTTCTGATAATTTTAAGCTAATGTAGAAGGGCGCCGTGAGCTTTTTTCCAAATAAAAAATCTTCTAGCAGAAATAACTATCGCTTTAATCTAGTGAGCTTAATGGGGTTGTGTGCTAACAACTATTTACTCGCCTTAAAATTACTAGCTGAAAAACTAGAGGTTGATACAGTTCGTTTATTCTCTATAAATAAATCATTGTCGTATCGCATTAGCGTTGAAGAAGTAACAAAGTACACATCGCTCATTCACTTTAAACAGTGCGATATTAGTTTGAGCCCTTCACAAGGCACTTTAGAGTCTTCAATGCTTCCCTACATGGTTATAAGACTTTATCATGACGCAAAAGTTGCTGAAGTAATTAGCTCTCAAAATATTAAACACCTTAAAGCTAGATATGATTACCCGAATGAACGCATGCATCAGCAAAACGAAAAACAATTAACGAATCAATTCCTCAATGATTGGTTAACACTTTGTTTAGCTAACGGCCAGGTAACTTTTGAGTCTTCATGGAGAGATTCTTAATGGATTATTTTAGCTTTGCAGATCAGTTATTAAAAATAAAGAAAGATGAACAAATCACCATTGCCCAAATTAGTGACCCTCATCTCTTTGAATGCACAGAGCAATGTCATCATGGTGCTAATGTTTATCATAATTTAACAAAAGTCATTGAAAGTATTTCAATCAAGGATGAGATAGATTTAATTATTTTTACTGGTGATTTAACCCAAGATCATACTGAAAATTCTTATCAGCGCTTTGTGGAAATATTTACTGATATCGCTAAAAAATCAACTAACTTCAGCTTACCTGTTTTCTTTATACCTGGTAATCATGACGAAGACGCGCTTCTAAAAAGATATTTAAACAAAGTACCTTTTTACAGTGATAAAACGATTAATTGGCATAACTGGCAAATTCAATTATTAAATAGCAAAAGCAGCACACCTTCGGGACTAGTGTCAGACAATGAAATTTTAAGGTTAAAAGAATCAATAACTCAAGCTGCACATCAACTTTTATTTATGCATCATCACCCTATAGATGTAGGTTACTTCATTGATAAACATGGCTTAATAAATAAAGAGAGATTTTGGCAGGAAATTTCCCTGCTAAACATTGAACAAAACCCAGGGGTTAAAGCAATTGCTTGTGGACATGTACACGGGGCTATGGACTTCCCTGCTTTTAGCCAGAATAATTCGCAATGTACGAGGGTATTAACGTGTCCCGCCACATCGATACAGTTTGACCAAACAAAAGACCATGTTGCGGCTTTACCTCAAAGTGGTGGCTACAGGTTAATTACCCTTCATCAAAGCGGTGATATCAAAACAAAAGTGCTTTATGTTTAAAGCTCTTTTATAGCCTACATTTGTATAGCTTGAGCTAATAAACTTCTTCAATTGCTGATTCTATCAATTCAACTAATGGCTCGTAACCAAACACAACCAATGGCTTTCCATTAACAAAAAACTGTGGTGTTGCTCTAACGTTTAAAGTTTTTCCATCTTCTATATCTTGCTTTACGATGTCAGCAATTGTACTGCTTTGCCAATCTTTATCTAGTTGAGCATAGTCTAACGGCAATGTTTTAAGCCCTGCAAGTGCGCTTTCTGGATTGGAAACATGATGCGCTACCCACTGATGTTGGTTTGCCATAAGTAACTCTGCTGCAGGCCAAAATTGACCTTGTAAATGTGCTGCTTCAAGCATTTTCACAACATCTTCAGAGCCTTGATGAAAAGGCGCATAACGCATTACAACTTTTACCCTACCCTGGTATTTTTTTAAAATATTATTTACTAGCGGGTAAAATTGACGACAAGTTTCGCAAGCTGGATCAAAAAACTCGACGATAGTTACTTTAGCATTCTTACCACCTTTTACCGGTGCATTGTTTCGCTCTAAAGCAGATGCTGCTTCTTTAGTTAATGAAGGTGCTGACTGACTTTTATAAACAACCGTTGCTGTAACAAAAATAGCAACCAGTAAAATAAGCGCAATGATAAATATTTTTTTTGTGGTCATGATGAGTTCCGTTTGTAATTTACTTCGTTTTCTTATGCGTTATACATTTTTTTTAAATTCGCTTTTTAACTTCAACATTTAGCTTATCTGTTTGAATATATTTATATATATAAACTTAACTTACTTGGTTTGTTCTTTTGACCGCCACAGTAACCCCCCTAAAATTGTAAAAGTCATTAAAGACATAATAGGAATATTTATAAAGCCGAACAATTTAAAATTAACCTCTGAACAGGGAATTCCTTTTGTACATGGCTGTATAGCTTCAGGAATAATTCCCTCAACCACAAGCACATGAAATAAAGCGATTAACCAACCCAACACAATAAGCGGTGTAATAAAGCGAATAATTTTAGGGTCAACAGGAAATAAAGCCATCGGTATCATTACAACTAACGGGTAAATTGCAATACGTTGATACCAACATAATACACATACAGGTAGTTGCATAATTTCGCTAAAAAATAAGCTAGTAAATGTAGCGCCTGTTGCAATTAACCATGTAGCGAAAAGCAAATTCCATACACGCTGATGCTCTGCTGTTAATTTATTTTGATTCGCTTCAATAGCCTTATTCATCTAGTTATTATCCTATCGGGCTTTTCAGTCTTTCTTATGATTTTTTTATTATACCTAAAAGGATAAACAAAACTGATTTTTATATCAATAATTTACGCTATAAGAGGCATTCCTTAATGCGTTAATTCTTCTAAAGAACATACAACAAAACAACCAACTAGTGAGTACCTACAAACCCCAACAACACCTTAAAACTTATTAATAAAACACTAAAAATAGATGATAATTTAGAAATATAACTTGAGACAAAGGAGAAAGGTAAGTGAGTGTTACTTCAAACTCTGCTATAATCCGCCACCGATTTTATACTCTTTAACTTAAACACAATATAAGCAGTACCCAAATGCCTCAAGAAAACTCAACCTTTCAAGAAATTAAAAACTTTATCCTTATAACGCTAGGTTCTTGTTTGCTTGCCATAGGTGTTACTTTTTTTATTCTGCCAGCCAATATCGTAACCGGTGGAACTCCTGGTATTGCTCTAATTCTTCATTACACGTTTGATGCTTCACTCAGTTTATCGATGATACTTGTTAACGTGCCTTTATTACTTGCTGGAATAAGATTTATTGATTTCAAATTCGCAGCTCGTACCCTTTACTCTATTAACACAACTGCTGTCACCATCGCATTCCTGCCTGCTTTAATTGATTTCCCACAAATTAGTAGTGTTTTATTAGCGACGATTTATGGTGGAGTTTGTGTTGGTGCGGGTATTGGTTTGGTGTTAAAAGGAAATGCATCTGCTGGTGGTACAACCATCATCGCAAAACTATTTTCTAACTACTTTGCTTTAAAGCCTGCTCAAACACTCTTAGTACTTGATGTTCTTATTATTTCAACTGTGGGAATTCTTTCGCAAAATATGGAACTGGCTCTTTGGAGTTTACTGAGTATTTATATAACAACACGTATTGTCGATAAAGTATTAACCGGCTCTGTTGCTGAGAAAGTTGTGCATATTGTATCGGATCATCATCAAGAAATAGGCACTGCTATTTCATCAACAATGAACAGAGATGGTACGGTGCTATCAGGTATAAACCTTACCGAAGAGAAAGATAAACGTATTCTTTTTGCTGTAGTGGGTACCAGAGAAATACAAAAGTTAAAAAGCATCGTATTAGAAATAGACTCCAAAGCTATTATTCTAATCATGGAAGCTTCAGAAATGATGGGCTCGAGTTATATTGCAGATTAGCGTTATTATTTTGTTAATACCATAGTTAAGTTAAGTTAAGTTAAGTTAAGTGATATTTGGTTAACTTAAAAGTCATCATTCAATTACAATGATGACGCGGGTTCCTTGAGTGTATTTATCATCAATGATAAATCGCCAAGCTAACTTCTCACATAATCGTCTGACAATAGACAAGCCTACTCCAGACTTTTCTAACACATTGTCAGGTTGCGCTAACGCTTTCGAGTTCGCTATGCCTTCACCGGTATCTTCAATTAAAATACGGCTATCTTCATAGGAAACCTTAATAGATCCTTCAAAGGTGTGTTGAAAAGCATTTCGCAAAACATTGTCTAAGATAATCGCTAAATATCGTTGTGATGAAGTTAAGGTTAAACTTAAGGGAATTAAATTGATACACGCAACTGCCTCATCACGCTTTAAGTAATCATGCTTAGCAAAAGAGTCATCAACTAATTGATGTAAGTTAAAAGTTGTTTGTGAATTAGATGCGCCTTCTTCTCGGCCAAGCAATAAAAATGTTTCAATTAAATGGCTCATATCAACATTGGCACGTGCTGCTCGTTGCAGATATTTATGCAAATGTTCAGGTTTATCTGCTGGGGTTACTAAAGCAAGTTCTATGGCTGCACGACTACTAGCAAGTGGTGTTCTTAGCTCATGACTGACATCGCGAGAAAATGCTTTTTCACGATTAATCATTTCATGGGCTTTATTGACGAAAGAGTCAATTCTTCGGGCTAAAAAACCTATTTCGTCGTTAAAATATTTGCCTTGATTTGGTTGATAGGCTTTATAATTATCAGCATCTACAGAAGTGGCTAAACGTGATAATGGCGACACAACTTGTTTAGCTATCCAAAAACCAATTAATAAGCTCAACAAGAAAATTAGCGCAAGCACTTTGAAAAACATATCTAATATCCGTTTTTCAGAGTTATTGTCATAATTTATGAAATCACTCACATCAACAAAATAAAAGAAATAGTCTTCCTTATCAGCAGAGTTTACAGCCGCTTTTAAGACATGCACTGTTTTATGTTTACTGATAAATTCATAAATAGTAAAACCTTGCTCGGTTGTAAAAACAGGACCGAGTAATGGCAACTCATTTAAGGTAGAGCTCTTGGCAATTCGCGCTTTAACGTTGTTATCAGGGAAAAACGAAGTGAGCTTAGCCAATGCCTCTTGTTCGCTTGAAATAAGAACCTGTGCTGACGTCATACTGGCAAGCTCTTGACTTGAGTCTTGCTGATATTTAGCCAGAAGTACTTCTGCCTCTTGGGTTAAATACCAATTAAATAACTCATCTGAATTATATTTAAGGCTAGAGAAAGTCACCCATGCATAACAAAAGCTTACGACAACAGAAAAAAAGATACAGGCAAAAATGATTCTAAAGCGAATACTTTGGAAGATTTTCATGAAATACTAAAACCTCGCCCTTTAACGGTTTGAATTAAAGCCCGTGAAAAGGGTTTATCAATTTTATTTCGTAATTTGTATATATGACTACGCAATGAGTCGCTATCGGGAAGTGTATCACCCCAAACAAGGTGCTCTAAGTCTTGCCTGCGCACAAGTTCAGGTGAGCGTTGCAGCAAAATAACCAATAGCTTATAACTATTCGGGGATAAAGCGATGAGTGTCCCTGCTCTTTTAACTTGCTCGGTTTTTAAATCTACAGTTAAATCCTCTAACGTTAATTCGGTTTTTACCCCAACGTAGCGCTTATAAATAGCTTGAATACGAACAGCTAGTTCACTTAAATCAAAAGGCTTAATTAAATAATCATCAGCGCCGACTGAAAAGCCAGCCAACTTATCATCTAATGTATCTCGAGCCGTTAGAAAAAGCAGAGGGGTATGATCGTTATATTCTTCTCTTAACTTCTCACAAAGCTGTAAGCCATCCATTTTCGGCATGGCTATATCAAAAATATACATATCATAATCATTAACTAAAGCGTTATTTAATCCAGCTTTACCATTGGTTGCAAGATCACAGCTATGACCTTGCATTTCCAGGTAATCAACAATACTTGCTGCTAAATCAACATTATCTTCAACTAATAAAATTCGCACAATAATCCTTTCTCAACTTTCGTTTCCGGTTTCGCTTCGCTTGTAAGCCTGAAGGATCACCTACAGTGCTCGTTTCTCGCTGTCCGTTCCTAGTTACTGCGACGTTTTCGCCTTATCTAATTCATTAACCAAAATCTTCTCTTGGTCGGCTCTTGGTTTAGCAAAACGCGCTAGCCATACATATAACACAGGCGTTAAAAATAAAGTAAAGATAACAGCAATACCCAAACCGCCAAAAACAACCCAACCAATGGCGTTTCTTGCTTCAGCACCAGCTCCTGAAGATAAAATAAGTGGTAAGCCACCTAAAACAGTTGATAATAAAGTCATCATAATAGGTCTTAAGCGAACCTTACCTGCTTCGATAATGGCTTGATTGATTTCGACACCTTTATCTCTTAATTGGTCAGCAAATTCAACTAACAAAATTGAGTTTTTAGCCAGTAAACCAATAAGCATTACTAAACCTATTTGCGAATAAATATTTATCGTTGTGCCTGTGAACCATACTGCAAAAATTGAAGCTGAAATACCAAAAGGTACCGTTAACATGACCACTAAAGCACTCGATACACTCTCAAATTGTGCTGCCATTACTAACAATACAATTAAAAATGCGACTAAGTAAGTCATCATCACTTGCTGGTCTGTTTCTTGATACGTTTTGGCTTCACCAAGAAGTACTAGGTCGTAGCCGTTAGGTAGATTGTCTCTAGCTAACTGGCGTAAAACCGTTACCGCCTCTGCAATAGACATAGTCTCAGGTAATTCAGCATCAATTTCAATCGCTCTTCTTTGTGCATGACGCTCAAGCTCTGCAGCTACGCCTTCTTCAGATATATAAGCAATGGACGATAATGACACCAAATCACCATTTTTAGCGGCTACATATAAATTAGTAAGATCTGACGGGTTAGCAGAGTCCTTATAAGATGATTGCAAAATAATAGGCACCGCTTTATCGCCTACATTAAGATCGGTTAAGTCATCTCCGCCAATAGCTGCTCGTAATGTTTGATTGATATCACTAAACGGCACGCCTAATTCTTCTGCCCTATTTCTATCTATATGAACACGCATTTGAGGTTGAGTAGGCTGGTATGAAATATCTAATAAACCAAATTCTGGATAGCTTGCCTCAACGACCTTGCTAAACGCTTGGGCAACATCAAAAATATCTTCGTAATCATTACCTGTGATAGCAAACTCTAACCCGCCACCTTGACCTCTAAGGTTTAAACTGTTTGAACCATAAGCGCGTGCAGGTGCACCAGGAATACTTGCAAGTTTAGGCCGAACATCATTGATAATTTCTTGCTGACTATTTTTACGCTCTGCCCAGTCTTTTAGGTTTATCGTCATGTAAACAATGTTTGGATCCCATGAACCTACAACCGTTCTAATAGAGTCAATATCGCCAAGCTCTGCATAAGGGAGCAGAATATCCTCCATTTCTTTGGCTTGTCTATCCATATAAGAAATACCAACACCATCTGGCCCTCGAGCAAAAACTTTTATATTGCCTCTATCTTCTGTAGGCAGTAACTCTTTGTCAATATTGCTATAAAGCTTAAAGGCAAGCCCTGCTGCTAACAGGCTTAACAGGAAAATCAACCAACTGAATTTAATACAAAATTGTAATGACTTTGCATAACTTGTAATAATTTTAGCGCCTAGTTTATTAGAAAAAGAGGCTGAATTAACGTTTGAATCAATTTTTATTCTCGCCTTTAATGCTGGCACCAAAGTTAATGCGACAAAGGATGAAATAATAACAGCGCCAGCTAATACACCACCAAACTCTCTAAATAATTTACCTGCCGTTGATGGTAAAAAGGCGATAGGAAGGAAAACAGCTACTAATACTGCCGTTGTTGCGATTACGGCAAAAAAGACTTCTCGCGAACCAACCACAGCCGCAGCCCGAGATTTAACGCCAAGTGCTTTATGCCTTTGAATATTTTCAGATACAACAATGGCATCGTCAACAATTAACCCTGTAGCAAGTACTAATGCGAGTAAAGTTAAAATATTTATAGAAAAGCCAAGTGCCCATATAACAACTAACACACCAACAAGAGAGACAGGAATAGAAAGTGCTGGAACTAAAGTCGCTTTCCAGTTCCCTAAAAATAACCACAAGGTGAATATTACGAGTACCACCGTATACGCCAGAGACTTAATAACCTCTTCTACTGAGCTACGAATAAATTGCGCATCGTCATTGGTCACAAATATCTCTAAATCTGGGTAGCGTAACTTTATTTCATCTACCATTGCCAATGCCTGATTCGATATTTCAATGGTGTTTGCGCTGGCTTGACGTACAACGCCTAAACCTATAACGGGCTTGCCATTTAACCTTACGAAGCTATTTGCATCTGCTGGACCAAAATATACCGTTGCGACATCGCCAATACGGGTATCACCATTAACCACTATTTTTTCAACTTGGTCAGTGGTCACAGAGGTCGCATCTGCACGCACAATGACTTGATGGTCTGTTGAACGCAAGCTTCCTGCTGCCACATCAAAGGGAGCCGATTTAAGTGCATTGGCAACATGGGTAAATGAAAGGCTATAACTGGCAAGACGGATAGGATCTACCACAACACGTAATACACGGTTTCTCTCACCATTTAAACTTACATCAGCCACACCGGCAATTGAAAGGAATAACGGAGAAATATCTCGTTCTACCATTTCAGCTATTGTTTCGATACTAAGCTTCTCACTACCAATGGCTAAATCAAGTACGGAGTCTGCATCGTTATCGGCTTTAATAATAGACAGGCGCTCTACTTCTGGAGGAAGTTGTCTTTGCACGCGACTTACCGCTTCACGCACTTCATTAGCCGCATCTTCTATATTAATACCTGGTCGAAATTCAATACGAATACGTGCATTGCCTTCTTCACTTTGCGCTCTAATAGACTTTATACCGCTAACTCTTGATGCTGCACCTTCTATTCTTCGGGTAACTTCGTTATCGACGGTTTCAGGTGAGCCGCCTGGAAAGTTAGCAGTTACGCTTACAATCGGTCTGTCTACATCAGGTAACTCTCGTACTTCTAGCCCTAAAACAGCAGACAAACCTGCAATAATAATAAGAATATTTAGCACCACAATGGTGATAGGACGACGTACTGAAAGTGAAGGTAAATCGTTTTTATTTTGAAAAAGGTTAAGCATAATAATTCCCTACTTATCCTGATTAGCTACAGAGCTTTGGGTTGCTAAAGATGAGCCTTCTCGTAAACGCTGTATACCTTCAACAATAAGCACATCACCATCGAGTATATCTCCCTCTACCAATATTGTTCCTCTTAAACGCTGCTTAATAACAACAGGCTTTTTAACGGCTTTGCCCTCTGTAGCTAGCCAAATATAGGAGCCTGTTGCCCCCCAAGCAAGTGCCGCTTCAGGAATAACAGGATAAAAAGCACCATTTGTGCTTAAAGTGACTTTAAAACTTAAACCCGGTCTAAGTTTGTCCTTAGCATTATTTAATATTGCCCTTACTTTTAATGTACGATTTTGAGTATCAATTCTGCTATCTAATTGTGCAAGTGACGCTTGATAAATTTCGCCACGGTTATTCCATGGTTGAACTGTTACGTTTGTATTTTTTGCGATTAAATTATAAGAAGACTCTGGTACTGAAAAATTAATAAATAACTGCGATCTATCATCTATGGTGGTGATCATCGTTGACTGATTAATTCTGTCCCCTACTTCAATATCTGTAAGACCTAGGTAACCGCTAAATGGCGCTACAACGGTTCTATCTTCTAAATCAGCTTGTGCTTCTTCAACTGCAACATGTGCTAATTCAAGTAATGCCATCGCTTCATCTACGGCAGACTCTGTAACAGCGCCTTTCTTTTTACTTTTAATAAGCCTATCGACATCTCGTTTTTGATCAGCAAGCTCTATGTTCGCTCTTTTTAATGCTGATATTTGTCTACGAGCATCAAGCTCTACTAGAGCCGTTCCCTTTTCTACGTAATCACCAGGCTTAAAAGTTACCTTGGTAACTTTATCTGCAGAGGCTGAATATAACTTAACTGACTTTTTAGCTTCTGCCGTACCAACAGTATCTATAGTGGTTTGTATAGGCTTAGACGATAATGTTTCAACGATAACATTGACTGGCGGTCTTTTTTTGTCTTCAGCAAAGACTGGTGTTGTGAGTAAAGCAAGCGTTAATAATGGGCTTATAAATTGTTTCATGGGAACCTTTTTGAACCTGAAAAAATAGCTGTTTCAAGTTTATAAACAAATAATACTTTTTATCATGGAACTATAAAACAATTGGTGTGAACAGATCGTGACGATGTAGGTGTTAAATGAAGGCTTAGGTCGGTGTAAAACTAACATTGCTAATAAACCTGAACTCGGCTTAACACATACTTCTCTAGCAGCTATTTTTCCTAGCTTCTGCGTTAAATTCATTTGCAATAGGCAAGCTATTGACGCATGAATCAGCCTTGAATCAAGAAAAACTATCAAGCTAGAGGTGGTTTTATATTTTAAATCCTGAGGGATCCCCACGAATTTAAATTAAATTATCAATTTGTATAGTCA
>JBMYWR010000081.1:0-14203 GCA_049607625.1 Colwellia sp. | reverse complement strand
GTTTTTGATGAACCAGGTAACGCCTTTTTAACAAAACAAGCTGACACTAACTTCACCAGCGGTTGGTCAAGTGATGAATACCAGCAAAGTGTTTTTGGCCGGGTTGGCTATTTCCATAGAAAAGATCAGCGCAGTGAAACATTGAGCGAGTATGAAGGCAAGGATAGCGGCGAGCAATTTGAGTTATACAACTTATATAATGAAGACCAAACCAAAGGCGTCGAAATAGAAGTATGGCAAGACGGTGAAACCGACGTATTTCTCACCCTTTTTAGACCAATGAGCGATATAGTAGACATGTTCCCAGCGTCTTAAAGGCATTTATGCGTTATTTAGGTCTGCTGCAAGCTATTTATGGGAAAGGAGAAGAGTAAAATGACAACCTCTAAAAATAGAGCAATTCCCGAAAAATGGAATTCTTCTGTCAAAGCATTAAAAGCCGTTCAAGTTGCATTTGATATGGATGAAAAAATTCAGTTATCTATCCGAAAGAAAGCACTTGAAGCAGGTTTAAGCCCTTCTGATCAAATTAGAGATATTCTAGGTCTGCCTATAAACAAACGTCCCAAACGTCCTAGGTTAACGGTAAGCTTAGCGCCAAACGATTATGAAGTTCTAGCTGAAAAATATGGATTACAAGCCGAACAACAACTCGAGATTAAGCGCAAATTAATGGATGAACTTATTCATTATGTTAAAGCTGAAAGTGAATAAAACCAGCTTAAATTATGGATAACTTGCTAATAATCCAAAGATATTGCTTGATAAGTTTGCAATAAACTGACTAAATGTCATACTGAAGCTGTATAATTTGCAAACGCTCACAATATTTAACTTTAGGGATATAGCGATGAAAACTAATAAAAACATCACAGGTTACACAAAAAAATTAGCCATAGTGTCTTTGGTTGTTCTTTTAGGGGCTTGTTCAAATACAAGTGCTATAGAAGAAGATTTAACAAATTTAACCAACAAAATTGACTCTTTAAGCAATAAAGTTGATAGCCTTTCTGCAGAGGTATCTCAAATCAAGCAGCAACAAGATGAGAGTGATGCAAGTACAAAAGAAGCTATAAAATCAGCTGAACTTGCTATAGAAGACGCACAACGAGCTAACGAGCGAATTGATAACATCGTTTCTTCTTATAAGAAATAGTATAAGTATAAGTTTCGACAACAAAAAAAGCGCCATAATGGCGCTTTTTTTGTTTAATACCAATTCAATTAAGTTATTGCTCACTTGTACTGGTTAAAATAAGTCATGGCTGCGTTCCTCTCAATCCCAATAGCCAGCTATTACTCAATCGAGGGCCTTGCCCTGATTCATTTTTCCTTCGTACAACAAGATCACAAACTTAATTGAACTGGTATAACTAAACCTAAGCCTATTGCCAAATTGGCATTTTATCTTCGAAAGCTTTAATTTTATCTAACTTATTTAAAGTCCAACCTACGCTGTCTACACCTTCAAGCAAACAGTGCTTTTGGAACGCACTTAATTCAAAAGTAAAAGTCTTTTCCTCACCCTGTTCATTAGTATAGACAACTTTATTGTTGTAAAGGTCTACCGTTAGGTTCAATAATGATTCTTTACTTAAATTAAACAGCTCATCAACTTCTGACTCGGTTAATTTAATGGGTAATAAACCAATGTTAATACAGTTACCATAGAAAATGTCTGCAAAGCTTGGTGCGATAACCACTTTAAAACCAAATTCCTCTAGAGCCCAAGGCGCATGTTCTCTACTTGAGCCACAACCAAAGTTTTCTCGAGCAAGTAAGATACTGCTGTTTCTATAGTCAGGTTTATTTAGAATAAACTCAGGGTTTTCTTCTTTACCGCTGTGATCTAAATAACGACTATCGTGAAATAAGTGTTTGCCAAAGCCAACACGCTCTGTCTTTTGTAAAAACTGTTTAGGAATGATTTGATCTGTATCGACATTAGCAATATCTAATGGTGCAACCAATCCTGTATGTGTAATAAATTTATCCATTGTTGTAATTCCTATTTAGATAGTGGTTATGCGTTTAAGTCAACAAAGTGACCCGTTAGTGCAGCTGCTGCTGCCATTTCAGGACTCACTAGGTGTGTACGACTACCACGGCCTTGTCTACCTTCAAAGTTACGGTTACTTGTAGAGGCACAGCGATCACCTTCCTCAAGCACATCATCATTCATGCCTAAACACATAGAACAACCCGGTAAACGCCATTCAAAACCTGCATCACTAAATATCTTATCTAAACCTTCACTTTCAGCTTGAGACTTCACGCGGTAAGAACCAGGAACAACAATCGCATCCACAGATTTTTGCACTGAATGACCTTTGGCAGTGAAAGTCTCAACAATACTTGCTGCTGCTCGTAAGTCTTCTATTCTTGAGTTAGTGCAAGAGCCGATAAATACTTTATTAACATGGATATCGGTAATTTTAGTACCCGCTTCTAAATCCATATAATTTAGCGCTTTCACACAAGACTCTTTTTCTACTTCGTCACTGAAATCTTGTGGTGATGGCACTGTGCTATCAACACTAACAACTTGTCCTGGGTTAGTACCCCAAGTCACTTGTGCTTTGATATCTTTTGCTTCTAGGGTAACAACAGCATCAAAAACCGCATCGTCGTCTGACTTAAGCTTTTTCCAATCACTTACTGCTTGTGTCCACACATCACCTTTAGGTGCGTATTCTTTGCCTTCTACATAGTCAATGGTCGTTTGATCTGGCGCGATCAAGCCGGCCTTTGCGCCAAACTCAATACTCATGTTACAAACCGTCATTCGCTCTTCCATGCTTAGTGCTGAAATCGCTTCCCCGCAGTACTCTACAACATAACCTGTCGCCCCTGCACTACCTGTTTTACCGATAATAGCAAGAATGATATCTTTCGCACTAATGCCTTTGCCAACATGGCCTTTAACTTCAATTTTCATGGTCTTGGCTTTGTTTTGGCGAAGAGTTTGCGTTGCAAAAACATGTTCTACTTCAGATGTACCAATACCAAAAGCTAAAGCACCAAAAGCACCGTGTGTCGCTGTATGTGAATCTCCACAAACTATAATGGTTCCAGGTAATGTTAAACCTAACTCGGGGCCCATTACGTGTGCAATACCCTGGTTTTTATGGCCCATACCAAAAAGTTTAATGCCAAACTCTTTACAGTTTTTTTCTAAAGCACGTAATTGATTTGCTGCGCCTTCACCTGCTGCATCAATTTCAATTGAACGGGTAGATATGTTGTGATCCATTGTCGCAATAGTACGTTCTGGATGACGAACAGCTCGGTTTGCAAAACGTAAGTTTGAAAAAGCTTGTGGCGAAGTCACTTCATGAATTAAGTGTCTGTCGACAAAAAGTAAAGGTGTTTCACCGGCTTTATCTTCAACTAAATGTGTTTGCCATAATTTTTCATATAATGTGGTCATTAAGCAATTCCTTCTATTTGCTGACATATGTAGTCGCCTACTTCGCTTGTCGTTTTGGCAGAAGATTTCTTTTGTTCTGCTGACATAGTTGCTGGCAATAAATCTGCGGTTAAAATATTGTTATCTAGCGCACTTGTTACCGCTAATTCGATGGCTGCTGCTGCATCGCCTTGATTCAGACTATAGCGAAGCATAAGTGCTGCAGAGAGGATTTGCGCAATTGGGTTGGCAATGCCTAAGCCTGCGATATCTGGAGCACTTCCACCTGCTGGTTCATACATACCAAAACTATTTTGATTTAAACTCGCAGAAGGTAATAACCCCATAGAACCTGTGATCATCGCGCAAATATCTGACAATATGTCACCAAAAAGGTTAGGACATAACATCACGTCAAATTGATTAGGATCTCTTACCAATTGCATTGCTGCGTTATCTACATATAAGTGTTCTAGTTCAACATCAGGGTACTCAAGAGCAACCTCGTTAACTACCTGACGCCATAACTGACTCGTAGCAAGTACATTGGCTTTATCTACTGAAGTGACTTTGTTATTTCGCTTTTGCGCAGATTTAAAAGCTAAATGAGCTATACGCTTTATTTCTCGACGAGAATAAAACATTGAGTCGAAACCTGTTTCTTCTTCTCCTTCGCCTCTACGTCCTTTTGGTTCACCAAAGTAAATATCACCCGTTAATTCACGAATCACAAGTACATCAAAACCCTTTTCTGAGATATCGCTGCGTAACGTAGAAAGTGATGATAATGCCGGTTGTAAAGTTGCTGGGCGCATATTACAGAAAAGTTCAAAATGGCTACGTAAACCTAGTAATGCACAACGCTCTGGTTGTTCTGTTGGTGGTAAATCTGCCCACTTTGGGCCACCTACGGAGCCAAATAAAATGGCATCGCTTGCTTCACAACCTTCCATCGTTTCTTTTGGTAATGCATTGCCATGGTTATCGATAGCAGCTCCACCAACATCATAGTCTTTAGTACTAATTTCTATATTAAATTTTTTCGACACAACCGATAATACTTTTTTGGCTTCAGCCATCACTTCAGGTCCGATGCCATCACCGGCCAATACTGCAATATTGAACATGTTAATTACTACCTTATTATTTAATTACTTCTCTATATTTAACTGTTACTTACGAATTCTTCGCTGACTTTAGCTCGGCAATATTCATAGCTCTTCTTATGCTATTTAAAGCATGAATTAAGGCCTGTCCTGAGGCTTGAATTACGTCGGTTTCTAAGCCATGGCCATGGAAGTTTCTATCTTTCCAGCGAATAACGAGATGCGCTTGTCCTAAACCATCTTCACCTGAGCCTTTATTAGATATTTTATAATCTTGAACTTCAAATTCGATATCTATGGCTTGTTTAATTGCTTGGTAAAGGGCGTCAACTGGGCCGTTACCGGTTGCCGAATGTATTGTTGTTTTATTTTCTGAGCCACTTTGTAACTTAATACCTGCGGTTGCAAAGTCACCGTCGCCACATTGCACATTAATAGCACTTAAGCGGTAATATTCTTGCTCATTTTCCGCCATAAAGCCTTTTTGCTGAGTGCTAAAGACAAGTGCTTCAAGGTCATCATCAAAAACTTGGCCTTTTTTATCAGCAAGCGCTAAAAAGTCTGCATAAAGTGATTCAATATTATAATCTTTTTCTTGGTAACCTAAACTGTCCATTCTATGTTTAATAACATGGCGACCGCTTCGCGAGGTTAAATTCAATTTAGTTTTAGCGATTCCGACACTTTCAGGTGTCATAATTTCATAAGTATTGCTAGCTTTAAGCATACCGTCTTGATGGATACCAGAAGAGTGACTAAATGCATTACCACCAACAATCGCCTTATTTAACTGCACTGACATATTACATAAGCTGCTGACTAGTTTTGATGTGCGAGCGATTTCTTGATGATTAATATTACTTTGCACACCTAGTAAGTTTTGGCGGGTTTTCATGATCATCGCCACTTCTTCAAGCGAACAGTTCCCTGCTCGTTCGCCAATACCATTAATTGTACATTCAATTTGTCTTGCACCGGCTTGAACAGCGGCCATCGAGTTTGCTACCGCTAAACCTAAATCATTATGACAATGAACAGATATAACCGCTTTATCAATATTCGGAACACGATTAAATAAGTTAGTTATAATGCCCTGAAACTCAAACGGTAAAGTATAACCTACGGTGTCAGGAATATTAACCGTTGTTGCACCAGCATCGATTGCTGCCTCTACCATGCGACATAAATTATCGATAGGCGTACGACCTGCATCTTCACATGAAAATTCAACATCATCAGTAAATTTTCTAGCGTACTTTACGGCATGAACAGCCATGGCCTGTACGTCTGAAAATTCTTTACGTAACTTTTGCTGCACATGTACATCTGATGTAGAGATAAACGTGTGAATTCTAAATTGATCCGCAACGCTCAATGATTGTGCACAAGCGTCAATATCAGCTTCTACTGCTCTTGCTAGCCCACAAACTCGAGCATTTTTTATGGTACGAGCAATTTGCTGTACCGACTCAAAGTCACCCGGCGAAGAGACTGGAAACCCTACTTCCATAATATCAACACCTAAGCGTTCAAGTGCCAGCGCTATTTGCAGTTTTTCATGTACTGATAAACTTGCATTTAAAGCTTGTTCTCCATCACGCAAAGTGGTGTCAAAAATAATGACATTGTCGTTTGTAGCATTCGTCATAATAGATCCTTTTTAATAAGGCTTATTCGTCAATATCCAAATGAGCCTGTTAATTCATTCGGATTTTAAATCTATAAATATAGATGTAAAAAACCCGCGTTTATTAGCGCGGGTTTAGGTGTTTTTTCATTTTCTTTTAAGAGTTATTCAGCCTCTAATAAGCAATAAAAACCTAGCCGCACACATAAAGTGAGAGGAGGAGGTTGAGCTTAATGAGTGAATAAGTTTTTTTCATTAGGTTTTTAATTCTTAACTTCTATTACTTAACTTTTATAACTTAGTTATAATGAGAAAATGTTATACGCTATTAATAGCGTATTTACTCTATTGCTGTCAATGGTTATTTTAATAAATGCGATGAGTTTCAAAATACTCAGCTTCATCACAAATTATACTCGACCATAAATGCGCCATTGAAATCAGTATCATCCTTTATATCATTTTCAAAAGATGAGGTGCTCGCTTCAATATCTAACTTAAATCGCCAGTTTTTATAATCATGTTGAAGGCTACCAGAAACCATCCATACTTGTTCTGCAATACTTGTTACCGTATTACCTATTAAGGGGTTATCAGGAGCTTTATCTGTGTTGTCATAATTTAAGTCTAAAAAGGCTAACTTAGTGGTTAATCTTGTGTTTATTCCAAGCTGTGAAATAGCTCCAAAAACATAGGTTTTTGCGTCATTTTCATAAGTGCTACCTATTGCTCTTTTATTATATCGCATGCCTGTTGTATACGTTGAATGCTCGTAATAGCAATTTCCTATTCCATCACGAGTACCGCAATCTGCTAGGCTATCGGCAAGTTCAATATAAACAGTACTTGGTATATCAAATAAAGCTATATTGGCATCAAAACCTACCTGAGGTTGCGCCTTAGTTATGTAGTTCAACGTGCCTTCACTACCGTCTTCTGCAAATTTTTGTCCATATAAGCTCATAGGGGTATCAAACAGGTTAAAGCTATAACGGATATCATAACCTGCTTGTTGATTCGCTGGATTAGGATTGTTTTCATCACAAACTAAATCATCAATACCGCAATTAGTTCGCCCTATCAAAACATCCCAAAAAGTTGCTAGGTCTTGTTTATGTCCATCCCCGCCCCATTGTGCCAAACGTGTTATGCCAAGCTCTAGGTTTTTGAAAGGCTTTATATTCATTCTAAAACCCCACAGAAGGGTATCTTTTACGGTTCTTTCATCATCCATTTGCCCCATAAAGCTGGTGACAGTCCATGGGATATCAAATTCAGTGAATGGTATGATAAATGGCTCTGCAGATTTTCTCGAAATAGTGACTGCGGTAACAGGTCTAGCGTTATTAGTTAAACTTAAGCTAGTGTCCCAACTAGGGCCATACCAACGATTTTGTCTTCCAAATGAAACCGCCCAATTACCAATAAAACCTGCGATATAACTTTCATCGAATCGAGTATCATAGTCATCATTAGCATCTAGGGCATAACTAGGGGCTATTTTCGCTGCAAATTGGCCATACATAATACTGGAATGGATACTGATACTCGCTTTATCGCTTGATGCATCACCAAAGCTGGTAAAACGCTTTTCATCAGCCCTAACATGTGCTTTAACTCGAGTTTGATTTCTTTGAGCTAATTTCAATTGATGCTTAATATAGAAAAACGCATCTTGTTGATTTTCACTTAATTCATTTAACTCAATATTTTTTAAATCTGTTGCGATGTCATGCCACATTAAAGGGTAAGTGGTTACTGGTGTTTTGATTACACCTGTATCAGCAAGTAATTGGATATTAGATTTAAGATAAATATCTGAGGTATCTATCCAAGGCTCAGCTTTAAGTAATGATGCAAAAAATAAAAAAGAAAAAGCGACAGTGGTTAAAAACCTTTGTTTTCGTATTCGCATAGTAAGGGAGAATCCAAATTTGAACAGTTTTGCTGAGAAAGTAATTTAAGCTTAATACAAAATATTATACGTGTATTCATAAGTTTATTATAGTGTTAAAATGTGTATAAACACTGCTTATTTTTCAAGGTTGAAATAAATATGCCAACAAATCGCTATTTGCTTTATATCTCACAAAATTACTCTTATGCCATATTAAGACCTTTGCAAGAAGCCATTAAGGCAAGAGGGGATGAAGTAGCATGGTTTTTAGAAGGCAGTGAGGTTAATCCCTCCTATCTAAAGAAAACTGAGAATCAATTACTTACTATTGCACAAGTAAAAGAATATAACCCTAAAGCAATATTTTATCCTTCATCCATTGCGCCTAACTTTTTACCCGGCATTAATGTCTCTGTTTTTCACGGATTTGATGCAGGGAAAGTCGACAAAAGAGGCAATAACGATCACTTTAAAATAAGAAACTGTTTTGATCTTTATTGCACTCAAGGCCCTAGTACCACTCTGCCATTTCAAGCATTAGTTAAGGGGAAAAATCACTTTAAAGTAATTGAAACAGGTTGGTGTGCTCTGGACAGCCTATACTTAAATGAAAAAGCATTAAAAGAAAATAAATCAAAAAACGAGGCATTAATTGATAGCCTGAAAGAAACTTATCGCAAGCCGACTATACTATTATGTTCCACTTTTTCTAAGAAACTATCCTGTGCACCTCATTTATTTGAGACTGTTAAAAAGCTAAGTGAATCGGGAAAATGGAATTGGATTGTGCAATTCCACCCTAAAATGCCTATTGATATTGTTAATCAATATAAATCTATTCAGAACTCAAACCTGTCTTTCGTTGAAACCGATGATGTTATTCCTTTATTACAACAAGCTGATGTTATGGTTTGTGACACTTCATCTGTATTAATTATGTTTTTATTGCTTGGAAAGCCCGTTGTTACTTATAAAAATATTTCACCAGAAAATTACCTTATAGATATCGATAACCCTGAGGTACTTGAACAAAGCATTGAAAACGCGTTAACTAAGCCTAAAGAATTGATGGCGAATATCAAACAATACATCGATGATACCCACCCTTATAGTGATGGACATTCATCAGAAAGAGTTTTAGATGCTGTAGAAGAAGTCTTGTCAGGAAAGTTTAATTTACAGAAAAAACCTTATGACTTCTTTAGGAATTTTAAAATGAGAAAAAGATTAAAGTATTGGAAAGTTTAAGCTAAACATGAAGTAAAAACACTCCAATACATTTTCTGGTTAAGCTGATTTACCACATAAATCTAAAAAATATTTTTCCATGCTATCAACGGTGCTCTGGTGTGACATAGTAGTGGTTATAATTTCAGGTGCATTTTTTGAAAGCTCAGCTAAAAGCGCTTCATCATCAAAAAGCATACGAATTTTCTCTGCAATTGCTTTAGCATCCCTTAGTGGCACTACATAACCATTATAGTCATCTGAAATAACCTCTGTTGGCCCTCCACAGTTTGAAGTAATAACAGGTGTACCATAAGATAACGACTCAAGAATAGCTCTAGAGAGTCCTTCTCTGAGAGAAGGGAGGATGCATAATTTACAAGCCCCTGCTATTTGAGGAAAATCATTACGAAAACCTGTTTGAATAATACTGTTACTCATACCTGTTTCTTCTATTTGGCTAATATATGGCTCTTTATCAAAACCATCCCCTACTAATAATAATTTAAAACCTTTTATATCTTTTAGGTATTTGGTTGCTTCAATCATATATGCCATTCCCTTATGCTCTCGAGCACTACCAACACATACCACGCAAAAATCAGTTTTTTCTACACCTAGCTTGTTTAAATCAACTATAGGTTCTTTATACCAAGCTAAATCATGACCTTTATAAATTGTTACAGTGTTTGGCTTAATATTACCTCGTACTTTGTTTAACACATTCAACTTAACCGCATTTGAAAGACATATATATCCATTTATACGAGGGTGAAGGGTACATAAGTAATTTGAAGGATCCGTTTTATACATCCCACCCATCGTGCCGCGATACGCAACCATTTTAGCCTTGGTACCAATACAACCGAAGGCGGCATTAGGAATACCGTTTGACTCTGTTGCATAAACTATATCGATATCATGCTTTTTTATATATTTATGGATTTGTCTGATGACGCTTAGGCTATGTTTTTTCAAAGAATGTAATGATATAAGTGTTAAGTTTGCCTTTTCATATTCCTTATAATAAGCATTAGTATCACAAGTCATAATGGTTATACTATGACCTGCTTTGGCTAAACTAATATAGCACTCTGCTTCTGGCCTTACCGCATTATATGAACGTCCCCGATTGGGAATGACCAATATATTCATATTTAGATAGCTCCTAAAGACGTCGTGTTTACATTAAATTTGTTATTACTTTCATTCAAACTGCTATTAACTCCAGCTACTCATACCACTGCGTTTTGGTGAGAAGAACTTTGGCAATAATAAACCGAGTAATAAGCCTAATGCTAAAACAATAGCACCATTAAAGAACCATTGCTTTTTAATATTAGTATCTTGGTCTTTTACTTTACTTTGAGTTTGTGCCAGTTTTTTGTTGATCGCATCAAGCTTGGTCACTAGTTCTTTATTTTGCGCTGTTGTGGCATCTAGTTCACTTTTAAGCTCGTTTACTTGGCCATCATTTTCATTCAAGAAGTTTTTAGATTGAGTTAACTCGTTTTGTAAATTTTTCATAGCAACGCGTATGCTTGGCTTCAAGGAAACATACTTATTCTCAACCCATGTCTTACGGTTTTTCGAGTCGATAATTTCACTGTAACCTTTTTCTGACTTTCCTGTTACTTTTATCGCATCTCCTGCAGTTACTATTCCTAAAATACGATAATTAGTACCTGGTCCTGCGTGCATATAGATAAATAAATCATCTGATATATAACCATTTTTAGGTACTTCAAAAGCTGGAATAACTTGAACTGGTTCGCTTTCAACATTTTCTTGCGCTTGAACAGCGTTTGATACGAAAAAGAAAGAAAACGACATGAGAAGCCATTTCATTAGTTGCATGTGATTGTTATTTTGTTTTTTATTTTGCTTTTTATTAGATAAGTTCATTTTACTGCCGACTGTAAATAATACGAATAGGCTAAAGATATTAGGGGGTAATCACTTTTTTGGCAAGACAATTGGTACTTTCTCAGCAACAAATTTTCATTTCTAGCTAAATTAAATATGCTAACAGACTGTATTAATGCATTATAAATAAGTTACCATGATATTTATGGTCGTTTATGTGAAAGTTGGTACTTTAATTCAATGAAGAAAAACTACATAAAAACAAGTCTTTACACTCTCTTTATGTTAAGTTTATTTACTAAAAGCATTTATGCTACGGAGTATGCTTGGCCGGCGGATAACTCCAGGTTAATAGGTGAAATAAAAAGTCACAAGGTCACAAAAGGGGATTTTTTTCAGGAACTTGCTGAGCAATATAATGTAGGGTTTCTTTCTTTAATCTCTGCCAACCCTGGTGTAGACCCATTCTTACCAAAAGAAGGGACAAACCTCACATTACCTACTGCCATGCTACTCCCTTACGGAAAGCGCGAAGGTATCGTGATTAATTTGCCTGAACTAAGACTTTATTACTTCCCACCAGCACATGATAAAGTTTATGTATTCCCTGTTGGTATTGGCCGAGAGGGTTTAGAAACACCAGCCATGACAACTTTTGTAAGTGACAAGCGTGAGAACCCAATTTGGCGACCAACAGAAGCAATGAAGGCGCGTTACTTTAAAGAAAAAGGAAAGCATTTAGCTAATGAAATCCCTCCTGGAAAAAATAATCCTTTTGGTAAATATGCATTAAGACTAGGCTTTAGTGTCTATTTAATTCATGGAACAAATCAACGTTTTGGTGTTGGTATGCGAGCTAGCTCTGGCTGTATCCGAATGTATGATGATGATATAAAGTGGCTATTTGATAACATTGATATAAATACTTCGGTAAAAATTGTTAACCAACCTGTAAAAATGTCATATGAAGCAGGTAGCAAACGCCTTATAGAAGTTCACTCTTCACTAGCGGAACATAAAACAAACGAGTTACCGTCTTCGGTACAAGGTTTTTTAGGCAAAGATAAACAAGATACTATATTGATGTCTAAGCTTTTTAAATCGCCAAAGGGCTTGGTTGTAGAACTTTAAAAGTCGCTAGCATTGTTATAAATCAGCAATATTCGACCAACGATACGGTTAAACTTTTTATTGCCAATTAATTAACGCAGGTAAGCTAAATTTTTCACCGCGATAGGCCAAAATAACTTTCTGAGGAAGAATTTCCTTCAAAATAAGCCCATCAGCGATATTATCTCCTTCGTAACGATCACGGCCGTTAATTTTTATCCAACCTGCCCCATTCGTAGCATATATATGTTGTTCAAAAGCTAAAGGTGGAATGCCTTGTTGAACCCAACTAGGCATAGATGCTAGTGGTCTTATTGCTGGGCTGTTATCAATAGGGTTTGTTGAAGCATCTTGGCTATTTCCTATTGAAAATTGTTTTGTCGTATTTGTGTCCACTAAACCGTCTTGTTCTAAAGTGCTTTGTTCAAAACCGTTTTGCTTTAATGAAGTTGTTGCCATACTAGGCTCTTCTATCTGCGTTTCTTTCATCGCTTTTTTAAAACGAGCCATTAAGTCATCTGGTATACCATCGACGTCTTGAAGTTCAAAGTTTTCTTGTTCTACAGGCTTATTCGTTTTGGTTTGCTGTGAGTACTCTACTTGTTGTTGTTTAGTGGTTTGAAGCGAAACAGATTGCTCGCTAGTATTTTGTGTAACACTCGTCTCTTGATACTTTTTCTTAACATAACTTAGCTCTTGTTCTGCCAATTCTAATTGCTTTACAAGTAATTGCTTTTCAAGTTGCTCTTTCTCTATTTGCTCTTGAACTAATTTCTCACCGGCTGCAGCTTTCTGCTTTTTGGCTTCAGCTAAACGCGTTGCTTCAACCTCAGCTTCTTGTTTTTCAGCTGTACTTTTTTCTAACAGCTGGGCATTAAGCTGGACTTGTTTATTCATCAATTCAACTTGATTTTGATACTCAGCTTGAGATGAAGAGTTCCACCAAACTCCTCCCGCTGATAAGGCAATAAGTATACTTGCCGCAAGTAAAGGTTTTATGCTGATAAATGTCGTGTTATTTGCTTCTTTAGGTGATTCACCCAGTGCTTGTTGTGCCGCTTTTAAAACATTTTTTTTAGTCACTACCGCTAAGTTATTTTCGTAGGTATCCATGAGCGCATGGTGACATAATAAATTAATCAGTCTGGGTATACCCTGAGATAGTTTATGAATGGTCTTTATTGAAGACTTGTTGAATAAATTACGGTGACCTCCAGCTATAGTTACACGATGCTGAATATATTGCACAAGCTCATTATAATTTAAAGGCATCAAGTGATACCTAGCAGTAATACGTTGAGCAAGTTGTCTTAAGTCTCTTCTTCTTAGAAGTTGTTGTAATTCAGGCTGGCCAATTAAAATAACCTTTAGCAACTTTTTGGTGTTTGTTTCTAAGTTTGTCAGCAACCTTAACTGCTCTAGCACTTCTACCTGCAAATGCTGTGCTTCGTCAATAATAAGTAACGTATTAATGCCTTGTGCATGATTATCAAGTAGTTTAGCTGAAAGCTTATCTGTTAAGTTTTTCAAACTGGCCGCTTCTGTATCGAAGCTGACTTTAAGTTGATCACAAAGTGTCGCAAGCAATTCTTGGCTAGAAAGCATTGGGTTTAAAATAAATGCAGATTGTGTATTTTCTGGTAACTGCTCCATTAAACAGCGACTTATCGTTGTCTTACCTGTGCCTACTTCACCCGTCAATAAAACAAAACCACCTGTTTCATCTAAGCCATAAGTTAAATGACTTAAGGCTTCTCTATGGCGCTCACTCATAAACAAAAAGCGAGGGTCAGGAGCTATAGAAAAAGGTAATTCGGCTAGGGAAAAGTACATGCTATACATAAGCGTTATGGGTCTTCAGTTCAAGAGGTTTTAATTCAAAATCGATATAGGAGAAATTAATTGCTAAATTAATTAAAAAGTTCTACCTAGAGAAACTACCGTTTTGCTAATCGTTTGTC
>JBMYWR010000080.1:0-14294 GCA_049607625.1 Colwellia sp. | reverse complement strand
ATTTAACCAAGCCTATGGTTGATAAAGCGACAAAATGTGTGAATAAACAAGAGAAAATGAGCGTTTAGAAAACGTTCTAAGCTCTTTAAAATCAAAAGTAAATTGTCCCTTAAATATATCAAATTTAGATATCCATACCAGGTAGATTACTTTGCAAAGTAAACCTAATACAAGCGCTAAAAGTAATCCATATTCTTTAAAAGTGCTATAAGCAAACAATACACCACACAAAAGGGAAAGAGCCTTAGCAATACTATCACCTAAAGTACTTCTAAAGAAAACCCCATTCTTTTGTAGGTTCAATGCTAACCCATGAGATAAAATAGTAAAAAAACCTGAGAGAACTAATAGCATTATTATTTTAGTATTCAGTGTTATTCCATATTGCTCTTCTAAGAACTCAAAGTTCGCAATCATTACAATAGGTAACACTATTATACCTATACAGGATATCATCGTTATGGTTTTTAAATTATTAATTGCTGCCTCATGAGTCGAAGAAAGCAACAACAAATGTTCATACCTAAAACTTAAAACGATAGAAATAGCCACAATCATCTGTAGATATATACTATATTCACCATATAATTCTGGTGCATATAATCTCGCCATAATTGGCAATGATATGACACCTAATATTTGTGTTAACAACCCTCCACTGAACATTTTGAAAATGTCTACATGAAATTTATTCTTCAATTTAATCAAGTTATCACTTCTTTCATATATCCATGCATAGGTAAACTAAATACATTTTTAGATAGTTTTGTTGCTATAGGAAAATCCCCCTTCTTATAGCCCAAATTTACAAAAGCAGTTTGCTCATGCATACATGTAGCATAATACACAACTGTAGGTATTCCTTTGCTTTTATATTCGGCCATATCACTGTCTCTATTATTAGAAACAACAGTGTATTGTGCCCATGAACTTTCATAGCCTTTTGGCACCTGTGGTGTTTTAAATATATCGCTAAGCTCGGCATTATATTTAGCTGCCGCTTTATTCCGATTAATGAGTTCCTGAGGGAATTCAGCCAGCTTTTCTAATAAAATAGCTGCTTGAATAGTGTCTAAGCGACTATTCATACCGATGCGAACATTGTCGTACTTATCAGCACCTTTTCCGTGAACTCGAAAAGATTTTAATAGTTCGGCGTATTCGTCGTTATTAGTAAATATCGCTCCACCATCACCAAAACACCCTAAAGGTTTAGCTGGAAAAAAGCTTGTAGTTGCCATATCACCAAAACTACCCGCTCTTTTAGTTATGCCTGTATCATCAGTGATTGAACCACCAAAGCCTTGTGCTGCGTCTTCAATTAGTTTTAGGTTGTATTTTTTAGCAAGCTTGTCTATTTCAGGGTAGTTAGCAGGTAATCCAAACAGATCAACAGCAATAATAGCTTTGGGCTTTAACTTTCCTTCTAAGATAACTTTTTTAATTTGTTTTTCTAAATCTATAGGGCAAATATTAAACGTAGCCTCATCAGAATCAACAAAAATAGGAGTGGCTTTTTGAAAAGCGATTGTTTCCGCTGTTGCAAAAAAAGTAAAAGTAGGGCAAAAAACTGCATCGCCTTCTTTTATATCTAAAACCATCATCGCAAGCGTTAATGCATCTGTGCCATTAGCACATGTGATGCAATGCTTAACACCTACGTACTCAGCTAAGTTAGTTTCAAGCTCCACCACTTCAGGTCCCATGATATATTTACCATGGTCAAGTACCGTCTGAATCCTAGCATCTATCTTTTCTTTTAAATGCTGATATTGAGCAGCTAAATCAATGAATTGCATGTTAGTCTCTTATTTAATATTATTTTATTTACTTCGTATACTTAATATTACTGAAGATATTAATTAATATAAGTAAATACTATTTAACATCGTTATGTAATTGGCGAGTAAGGGTTGAGCCAGAAAGACTATAAACATCTTTCGTGTGAGGGCACACTTGTATTTGCTCACCACTAAGTGGTAAATCTAATTTTTCACCGTAAGCGCTCATCCAGGCAATTTGCTTTGCTGGTACACCTACCATCAAAGCAAAAGGTTTTATATCTTTGTTCACAACCGTGCCAGCACCAACAAAGGCATATTCGCCTATCGTAATACCACACACAATAGTGCAGTTAGCACCAAGTGTCGCTCCTTTCTTTACTAAGGTATTTCTATACTCATCTTTACGTTCGATTAATGAACGTGGATTATAAACATTGGTAAACACCATGCTTGGCCCACAAAACACACCTTCTTCAAGGTGCACGTTATCGTAAACTGATACATTATTTTGAACTTTGCATTTATCGCCGATAGTGACTTTATTACCAACAAACGTATTTTGACCTAAAGACACACCTGAGCCAATTTGGGCGCCTCCACAAACATGAGCCCAATGCCATACTCTGCTATCGTTTCCTATAACAGCGCCATCATCAACAATAGCGGTTTCATGTTGCATATAATTCATCTTTAGGTCTCTTTATGCTATTTCAATTTAGACATTAACGGGTGGAAATTTTCTGGATTATTTACAAGCGGTTGGTCTCTAATGATTTCAACGGTTTCTATCGCCGTTCTATTTTCTTCTAAACCGTAACCGTTACCAGCAAGGATATTTTGATAACTTTGTGTGTGCAAATCAGTAAACCCCCCTGAGAATTCTAACTCTTCATCACCCACCATAATACTACGATAAGTTTTTTTCTCACCCTGTATGGCATTATCAGGTAAGTTAGCCGCATCAATTGATAAAAACCATTTGACACGCGCACGTTCATACTCTAAATAACCCGTAACTGTTTGTTCATCTCTGTAGTGTATTTCATTCTTTTTGATATCGCCAAAAATAAAATGCAACATATCAAAAAAGTGAACACCTACATTAGTCGCAACGCCACCTGACTTTTCATTAACCCCTTTCCAAGACTTAAGGTACCATTTTCCTCGAGATGTCATGTAAGTTAGCTCTACATCAAAAACCTTATCCTTAGGAGCATTTTTAACTTTATCTCTTAAGGCTATAATTGACGGGTGCAAACGTAACTGAAGTATACTATTCACTTTAGCTCCGTATTTTTCTTCATAAACCTTTAATTGATCTATTTCATCAGAACTTAGTACTAATGGCTTTTCACAAATTACGTCAATGCCGTTCTTTAGAGCAAACTTCATATGAGGGGAATGAAGGTAGTTCGGGCTACAAATTGAAATATAGTCTAACTTATTACCACTTAACTCTTGGTCTTCTACGTAGGCAGAAAAGTCTTCAAACTCTGTAAAGAACTCTGACTCTGGAAAGTGACTATCCATAATTCCAACTGAATCATTAATATCCATTGCTACAACAAGGTCATTACCTGTTTCTTTTATCGCTTTTAAATGTCTTGGTGCTATATAACCGGCCGTACCAATAAGGGCAAACTTTTTCATTATTAAAACCTTACAATCTAATATCTGATTCATTTGGGGTTAATACATGCTTAACATCGTATAAAACATGTTGTACTTTACCTAAAGTTCGAAGTTTTTCTTGACCCATATCTTTAAATTCACTGTGATCTACCGCTAAAACAATAGCGTCGTACTTCCCTTCTTCTAAAGTGTCAATCAATTTAACATCATATTCGTGCTTCACTTCTTCCTTAGACGCCCAACCGTCATAAATATCTACTGCCATATTAAAGTCTTGAAGCTCGGTCACTATATCTATAATTTTAGTATTGCGAACATCAGGACAATTGCCTTTAAAGGTGAAGCCTAATATCAACACTTTCGCTTCATCAATATGTATTTTTTGACTTACAAGTTTTTTCACAAGTTGAGTGGCTACATATTCTCCCATGCCATCGTTAATACGACGTCCAGCTAGGATTACCTCTGGGCGGTATCCAACCTCTTGTGCCTTATGAGTTAAATAGTAAGGGTCTACACTAATACAGTGACCACCAACTAAACCTGGTTTAAATGGTAAAAAATTCCACTTTGTGCCAGCTGCTTTTAACACCTCTTCAGTATCTATATTCAATTTGTTAAATATTTTGGCGAATTCGTTGATAATTGCAATATTAAGGTCACGTTGCGTATTTTCAATAACTTTTGCGGCTTCAGCTACTTTAATTGAGGTAGCTTTATGTGTTCCTGCAGTAATTATTGATGAATATAAACTATCAACAAAGTCTGCAACTTCAGGAGTTGAGCCAGAAGTAATTTTCATGATTTTCGTCAAAGTATTAACTTTATCACCTGGATTAATACGCTCCGGTGAATAGCCAGCATAAAAGTCTTGATTAAATATTAAGCCAGATTCTTTTTCGATAATAGGTAAACAAACTTCCTCTGTTGCACCAGGGTAAACTGTTGACTCGTAGATAATGATATCCCCTTTACTTATCACTTTACCTAGCATCGCTGAAGCTTTCTCTAAAGGAGAAAGATCCGGTGCATTGTTATCATCAATTGGTGTTGGTACTGTTACAATGTAAATGTTTGAGTCTTTCAGATCATTTATCTCTGATGAATAAGTCATATTAGGAGAGTTTTTTAGCTCCTCACCTGAAACCTCTAATGTTGCATCATGCCCATTTAGCAGTTCGGTTACACGTGATTTATTAATATCGAAGCCTAACGTTTCGTATTTTTTTCCGAACTCAACGGCAAGTGGTAAACCAACATAACCTAAACCAATGATAGCTATTCTTTTATTTTGTAAATTCATTTCCAAATTCCTTTAGTATCAACAACACTAATATTATTACCAAACCCAACATCTTCTTTAAATTCATCATGTTCAACCAACATGACTGCAATATCTGTTTGTGCCGCAGCTTCATCAAGTTTTATCAATTGTGCATTGTGAGATAAGTTACTCGGTAATACCTTTATATTAGGCTCAACAAAACTTACTGTAGATGTGTGCATCTCGGCAATCTTTTTAGCTATTTCAAGTGAAGGACTTTCTCTTAAATCATCAATATTAGCTTTAAACGCTAAACCAAAACATGTTATTCGAATATCGCCTACAGTTTTGTTCGGGTTAGCTTGTAGAAAATCAGCCAAAGCTAATTTCACCTTATTTATAACCCAGATAGGTTTAGCATCATTTACTTTACGGGCAGTATGGATTAGCTGTGCTTCTTCGGGAGATTTAGAAACGATAAACCAAGGATCAACTGCAATACAATGCCCTCCGACACCTGGTCCAGGTTCTAAGATATTTATTCTTGGATGTCTGTTTGCAAGTGATATTAATTCCCAAACATTTATATCTAATTTATCACAAATAATTGAAAGTTCATTTGCAAATGCGATCTGAACATCTCGACAGCTATTCTCTGTAAGCTTTGCCATTTCGGCCGTACGTGCGTTAGTAGTAACACAATCGCCCTGCACGAATGTTTTATAAAGTTCGACTGCTTGCTCTGAACATTTAGTTGTTAAACCACCAATAACACGATCGTTTTCAACTAGTTCACGGACTACATGACCTGGTAAGACACGTTCAGGACAATGGGCTATTCTTATATCAGACTCTTCATTGTGAGTTTCAGGGAAAGTTAAATCAGTTCTATATTCTGCTAACCAGCCTGACAACTTCTCGGTCGCCCCAACAGGCGATGTAGACTCTAGAATAACTAAATCCCCCTTTTTAAGGACTGGAGCTATTGCTTTTGCTGCTGCTTGAATGTACTTCAAATCAGGCTGCGGGACGTCCCCATCAGTTGCTGTTGGTAAAAAAGGTGTGGGTACTGCTATCAAAAAGGCGTCAGCTTGTTCAGGAGTTAAAACTGCTTTTAATTTTTCATCATTAACAGCCTTACGAACTATAGCGTCAAGAGCAGGTTCAACGATGTGAATTTCACCTCGATTTATTGTATTTACTACATGCTGGTTAACATCAACACCTATAACTTTTTTTCCGTATGCTGCGAACATTGCTGCTGTTGGTAGGCCAATATAACCTAACCCAATGACTGAGATTGTTTCAAATGACATTTTGATTCCAAATAAATTCCCAACAAAAGTTAAGGAATAACGATATTAATATTTACCAAAGCTTTATAGCTATAGTTACGATAGTGGTAATTAAGCTTACCGACTAAAGGAGTTTAATTATTTTAAAATGTTCAATATTTTATTACATGCCTGACCATCACCATAAGGGTTATGGGCAAAGCTCATTTCTTTGTACGCTTCTTCGTTGTCCATTAATTCATTAATAGCAGAGGTCATAATATTAATATCGGTTCCTACGAGCTTAACCGTTCCAGTATCCACTGCTTCAGGGCGTTCAGTAGTGTCACGCATTACTAGAACAGGCTTACCAAAACTAGGCGCCTCTTCTTGAATACCACCAGAATCTGTTAAAATGATATAAGCACGACTCATTAAGTATATAAATGGTAAATATTGTTGAGGCTCGATGAGAAAAATATTATCGATTTCTTTTAATATTCGATTTACTGGCTCACGTACATTTGGGTTTAAGTGCATAGGATAAAGGATTTGAGCATCAGGATAGCGTTTAGCTGTAATAGCTAAAGCTTCACAGATACGTTCAAAACCACCACCAAAACTTTCCCGTCTATGCCCTGTTACAAGAATCAACCTTTTATTGTCCTCAAGCATTGGGAATTTCTCAGACAGTTCTTCTTTCAGTTGCACATCATTATCAATTTTATTCTTAATCATTAATAACGCATCAATAACAGTATTTCCTGTTATATAAATATCTGTTTCAGGATGATTCTCAGTCAGTAAATTTTGCTTTGAGGCTTCTGTAGGAGCAAAGTGATATTTTGTTAATGTACCGGTAAGTTTTCGGTTACCTTCTTCAGGCCATGGCGAGTAAATATTTCCAGTGCGCAGGCCTGCCTCAACATGACCTACTGGAATTTGCTCATAATATGCTGCTAAACTTGCAGCAAAAGTTGTCGCAGTGTCACCATGGACTAATACAACATCAGGCTTAAACTCTTGAAGTACTGGTTTAAGCTCGATAAGGATACGTGAAGTAACATCATTGAGTGTTTGACCTGCTCTCATAAGGTCAAGATCATAGTCTGGTATGATTTCAAAAAGCTCTAAAACTTGATCAAGCATTTCTCTATGTTGTGCCGTTACGCAAACTTTTGCTTGAAAACGTTCATCAGCTGATAAAGCATGAACAAGTGGCGCCATTTTAATTGCTTCTGGACGGGTGCCAAATACTGTTAAAATTTTCTTTATTATCATGATTAACTTCTACAATTTTTAATTAAGTTAGAATACTCGGAAGAGCAATTACACGCTTATTTATTAGTGTAATAACGAACCAGAACTATTAACACTGATAACATTCCACCCAACATTGTTCCAAGAACAACCATTAATGCTCGTTTCGGTCCAGCTTTCTGTTCTGGTACTTGTGCTGGATCTATTGTTTTTAGAACATATTCAGCCTTAACTTGGGTTAGCATCATATTTTTCGTTTGTTCTTCGATTAATTGGTAAAAAACTGTTTCCATCGTCCTTACTTGTATATTTTGAATTTGTTCTTTTAAATAGTCTATTGATGCTTGAGCCTCCTTTTGATCTTGAGCCCGCATAAATTCATTTAAGTCTTTAACAAGTAACTTAAGCCATTCTTTCGCTAAAGTTGGTGAGTAAAACTCCATATCAATACTTACCATAGAGGATGTTTTATCCTGTGAAACTGTCAACAGTTTAGAAAAGGCCATGTAAGCCTCCCATACACTTGGCTCGGGTGTCTTCGGTGGTTTTACTTCACGAAGCCATTTTTTAGTATTAGAGTCGTATAGCTCTTCATTTAACTGCAAAGTATCAGTGTTTATATCCCACCCTTTGGAAGCCATTAGGGATACTAATAAGTCATGTTTTTGGATAAAATTTTCTAGGAATAATCGTGATTTAATGATTTCTAAAGCTAAACCGGCTTTATCAGTTCCGCCTCCACCTAAGTTTATCCCAGCCATGCTAGCTAAACCACCGAACTTTCCTACTAAACTACCTGCTCCCCCCTGCGCTGATATAGGGGCAAGCAATACAGAAGCTTTATATACATTAGGTTTGGATAGAGCAAAAGCGACAGAGCCAATTGCAAAAACGAAACTAATTAAAATAATGGTTAGTTTACCAGCCCAAATTGCACGCCAAAGTTCTGCTAAGTCGATTTCGTCGTCTTGTTGCATTTGGTTTTGCTGCATTTGAGCAAAGTAAGCTTGTTGTTGGGCTAACAATTCTGGTGTTGGCTGGTTTTCGTTGTTGTTTGTCATTTCTTTTCCATATTTAATACGGTTTTTATTTTTTAATCAGTGCTAGACATAGAGCCTAGACAATTTTCACCACAGAGGGCACCGAGAGGCTTCGCCTTGCACCGAGTGAATAAGTCTTTGTAATATCATTTTTATCGTAAGCCTGAAGGCTCACCTACCTTGTCATGCGCTTGTAAGGATAAATCCTCACCTACGGCCACCTACATTTGACCATAATATTAAGTGATTCATTAATTTTAGGTTCTTAACTTTTCACTTGTTGTAATAGCAAATTCCTGTAAGGAAAGGTATAACTGGTTTACGATTATAGCTCTGATCACTTTTTCATCTAAATTTAAGTAATCGTGAACTATGGCATTTCTCATACCAATTACTTTTTGCCATTCAAGCCGTTCATCCGCAGAGATCAGCTGTAATTCTGTTAATTTTTCAAAAACACTATATGCATCATTAGGCATTACTTTGCCCTGTTGCTTTAACCAATGTTTAGCGACGCCTATACAAGACTCTACTAATATTTGCAATAAACGCTCTGCACCTTTGCGCTCTAATCTGGTCCAAGAACGCTCTTTTAATAATTGATGAAGACTTTCTAAATCTTCAATACACTCATTAATATGTTCTTGAATTGCAGATACATAGTTATTAAGCATAATGTTTCCTATGGTAGCAATAGTCTAACTCCCATTTAGACATAATCCGTTGTTCTTCAACCATACAACGATAATTTTTCTCTCCAAATAGAACCGTATTATCTTCGACTATGGTATAAGACATCGGCAAGGATGCTTGATTAATATCAATGATAGATAATTCTACTTCAAGCTTTGATGCCCAATTTAATGCCAATAGTTCAGGTCTTAAACGTCGCTCAACAGGATCGTCGATAAAAGTTGTAAAGGCTATCGCTAAATCATAATCACTATTTGCAGAGGCTTTACCTCGTGCTCTAGACCCATACAACCATACCACTTCTACATTGGGGTCTAATGAAGCAAGTTCTTCTATGGATTTAAGTGTATCTGTCTGACTTGGCATTTCTTTTCCATAATTAATACGGTTTTTTATTCTTTAATCAGTGCTAGACCTAGTGCCTAGACAATTCTTACCACAGTGCCTAGATATTTATCACCACAGGTCCTAGACAATTCCCACCACAGAGGGCACTGAGAGGCTTCGCCTTGCACCGAATAAATAACTCTTTGTAATATCATTTCTATCTTAAGCCTGAAGGCTCACCTACCTTGTCATGCGTTTGTAAGATTGCGCTACGCTTGTAAGGATAAATCCTCACCTACAACCTCACCTACGGCACACATACATTTGACCTATCGCCTCGCCTAGCTATGATGATGCCCAGCCCTCGAGCTTTCCAGCTTTGCAGCATTCTAGCCTTTACCCCTTTCTTTTATATTCCGCTGATGGCGGCGATAGCTACGGCGGTGTTATACATAATGGTAGTAACATTTGTCCATAACGTTAGGTTATTCATGTACTCGCCGTTAAGTGGTACAACAACGGTATCACCAGGTTTCATGTCTGCATTAGAGTTACTAGCAAACCAGTTGCCACTTTCTAACATTCTGATGCTACCATTCGCTGAGATGATATATATTCTGTCTTCATCAGCACGCTTTTTACTACCACCACTTTGTGCTAGGTAATCTTCAGCCGTTAGTCTTTCATCGTAGATATGAGATGAAGTCACTTGAACTTGACCAATAACATTTACTGAGTTTTTAATGGTTGGAACATATAATACATCGCCACCTTCAAGTAACACGTCATACTCGTTGCTTTTAACCACACGCGGTAAGTCTAATACTAAACGACCAACGGGTTGCAACTTGGTTAAATCTTCTAACATTGACTGAACTTCAGCATAACTTTGCGTAAAATTTTGATCTGATAACGATTTAGAAGCCATTTCAACACGTAAATCACCCGCAAGTTTAATGAGGTTTTGTCTTTCTAACTCTTGAAGCTTAATACGCGTAAATACTGAACCTTCTTGATGAGCAAAGCTAGTAAAGCCACCTGCTTTTGCAATAAGCTGAGATAATCTCTCCCCACGACGTATTGTATATTTACCTGGGAATACAAACTCGCCACGTAACTCAACTACATGGTTTTCACTCCATGCTGGAATTTGATGCACATTTAATCTGTCTTTGCTTTGTAATAACACATTCTCTTTTTCATCGCCTTGCATCGCAGCTGCTAAGTCAACTGAAATAGAACGCTTAGTTACATGTTGTCTACCGACATCGTTGCGGGTTATTTCTGCGCGGGCTAAATAGGCTGATTCATTTAAACCACCTGCGGCAAGAATTAAGTCATCTACACGTACATTAACTGCTAAAGGATAAACACCTGGGTATTTAACTTCACCATCAACTTCGATAAGCTGAATAGGTTGCCCTGCTCCACCTTGTCTTTTTAACTTACTAATAATAGGCTGTAATAAGCGCTTACGTGAAAATATAGTTAATTCTTTAATATTAACTTCTTCTTCAATTGTTCCGCCCTTCATCTGCTCTAT
Organism: Colwellia sp.; assembly: GCA_049607625.1. Lineage (GTDB taxonomy): Bacteria > Pseudomonadota > Gammaproteobacteria > Enterobacterales > Alteromonadaceae > Colwellia. The sequence continues at coordinate 3,477 of JBMYWR010000080.1, read as the reverse complement.
CGATTGGTTAACCATATCGGCTTTAGCTTTTTCTTGTGCTTGTAAAGCTGAAAGTTCAGCTTGGTCGCCATATTTTTGCCAAAATTCTTTGGTTTTGAATTTTTCTTTAACTAACTGCTTTTCTTTCTCAGCTAAATCGTCTTGAGTAAAGGCAAACATATCAAGTGATAATTTACTTTCGCTTAGGTTGTCAACTTGTGAAAAGACCAATACTTTATCGTTTGCTTGTAAGGTGATGTTATCTTCTGAAGAGGGATTGCTAATTGCTTTAGCAATTTCAACTTGGTGTAATTCAATTCTACGAGCTACATCTATCTCTCTAACAATAAGCGTATAGTTTAAATCGGCATTATGGGAAATGTGAGAGTCTACAGCCGGTAGTATATCGGTTAGCTTTTGCCCTTCGAACCACTGGTATTTACCAGGCCTTGTTACTGCTCCAATTAACGTTACTGATTTAGAAAACATATTCGCTGCTTTCATTACGTTAATGGCATCACCCGCTTGGGCTTGAATTTGTGTTTGAGCGTTATCAGTGAAGTCAACATTAATCACTGTGCGTAAGTTGCTAGTATTATAACGTTCTACAATGCTTGATTTTGCATAGGCACTTGGTAATAATCCGCCTGCCATATTCACGACATCTGAGAAGGTTTCGCCTGAAACTAACTCATAAATAGCGGGGCGTCTTACTTCGCCTTCAATAGAAACGGTTTCGCCAACTGGGGCAATAAAGATAACATCGCCAGATTGGAGTAATTCGTCATTGCTTGCATCGCCACTGATTAGTAGGTCGTATAAATCCAGTGTTTTAACCAACTTGCCAGCGCGCTTTAACTGGATATTACGTAAACTACCAATATCACTGATACCACCCGCTGCAAAAATTGCATGGATAATGCTAGATAATGAACTTAAGTTATAAGGGCCTGGTTTAAAGGCATCACCCAATACAAAAACGCGCATAGAACGTAATGATGCGATACCGACAATCACTTCAACACCAATCACTTTTTCTTTGATTTTAGTGCTAAGCAATTGCTTCATTTCTGAAAAAGATAAACCTGCTACAGGGAAAGGACCATGATTTGGAAAAACGATTTGACCTTCGCGATTAACTTCTAGTTCAAGCTCGCTTGTTTCTTTGCCGTAAACTTGTATAGAAATTCGGTCGCCAGGTCCCATGATGTAATCAGAAGGGATAGCGATATCCATGGTTGGAGAGAAAGTTTGTGGTGAGTTAGCAAAAACATCATAACCAAATGGCTTTAATTCACCATCTAGCAATGCTTCGTCTTCATCCTGCTCTGGTTTTTCGACTGTTGAAGCCGAGTCTCTTGGAAAGGTTTCAGTATTTGTTTGAGTTGATTGACCCGATTTAGCACCTGAAATTTGAGCTTCAATACTTGAAAGATCAACACCCATTTGTTTTGCCAGCATTTGCTGTTGCGCTTTAGGAAGCTTTTTAAATTGCTCTATTTGGGCTTGAGTTACTTGCGCCATACTTGAAAATGAGAAGGCGATTAAAGCAAAAGTAGATAATTTTTTTAACATTGAAATCATTATTGAAATTCTTTCCTTGGCAAATATATGCTTAAGTGTTTTTATTTTTGATTTGTTCTGTTTTATTTTATTGTCTTATGTTCAGTAATACAATGATTAATAAAAATACAGTGATAATAAAAAGAGATCGCGGCTAAAGCACGTTCCTACAAAAATGCAAAGAGATTGCGGCTAAAGCAAGCTCCTACAAAAGTGCAAAGAGATCGCGGCTAAAGCACGCTCCTACAAAAATGCAAAGAGATCGCGGCTAAAGCACGCTCCTACAAAAGTGCAAAGAGATCGCGGCTAAAGCACGCTCCTACAAAAGTGCAAAGAGATCGCGGCTAAAGCACGCTCCTACAAAAGTGCAAAGAGATCGTGGCTAAAGCACACTCCTACAGGTTTAATAAACACTGTTATTCCACCGTTTTGTTGGGTGGAATCTATGCTGTTTGGTGTTTCAGACACGCTTCCGCCCATTGGTTTGGCTCCAATAGGCAGTTTTTGTTCTATTTGTTATTTTATTTATTAGTTCAAAAAATTTAGTGCAAAGAGATCGCGGCTAAAGCACGCCCCTACAGGTTTAATACCTATTGGTGCAAGTTAGATTTTTTTTGCACATCTCTTTTAATTATGTTTCTTTTGTTACGTTTCTTTTATTTATGTTGTAAGCCTAAAGGCTCACCTACAATTTAACCAATGTGCGTTGCACTCTAATTATCGAACTAAATCAAACAAATGTACATAAGATAACTATCGTTTATGTACATTTGTTTAATTTAAAACTTTTTAATCTTGTAAGCTAGATAGCTGTGGCTTTTTCAAAATGTTGGTTATCAATCGTCATTTCGTTTTCTTGACCTAACATGTTTACCATAAGAATACTTCGCTCTAGACCATCTTTGGCCTTGTAAATAGCTTGCAGACCTTTAAACGGACCATGCGTTACATCCACTTGTTCGTTTTCTGTAAAGTCTAGAAGTTGTTCAAGTGTTTTATTCTCTTCTTCGCCAGCTAAGCTTTGTTTAATGCCTTGAATAATATTGTCAGCAATAGTGCCTTGGCTTTTGCCAAAACGAACAAAGCTTCCCACACCACGAGTAGAACGAATGGCGTTAAAGTTTTCAACTTGGCTATTTAAGCGAATAAATAAGTAATTAGGAAACAATGGAGATAAAGAAACAGATTTAAGACCTTTTCTTTTTACGATTTTTGCAATTTTGGGCAGGTAAACTTCGTAACCTTGCAAGCTAAGGTTATCAAATGCTCTTTGTTCTTCCCTGGGCTTGCTTGTTAAAACAAACCATTGTTTATTATCTTGCAACATTTTTCCTTAATGCCATTTATTATTTTTTTGACATTAAAATAGCTTTTTCGATTGTTTTACTTTAATAAAAGAAACAATACAAATTTTAAGTCGAGTTATTATACTCAAAAAAGTTGAGTTTAATAGTATAAATGCACTAAAGAGAAGTGATTGTTGGTTTTATCAACGAATTAGTGATTAGAGATAAGAGATCTCATCGAATTACACAGATTTCACGAATTAAGAGAAATAGATGTTAAAGGGTAAGGTCAAGTGATAAGCCCGTTTGCCCGCAGATTAGACAAAGCCCCAGATTAGGGCCTGAAGCGAAAGATGACGCGAAATCTGACACGAAAGCCAAAAGTGAAAAGAGATCGTGGCTGAAGCACACTCCTACAAAAGACATTGGCTGCAGTGTCTGTTCTTAAGCTCTTACACACAAGTGTTTGTTCTCTAGTCACTCATCCGCACTTATCTGCGTCATCTGCGGGCAAAACGGGCTAGTATTTAGTCTCTCATCACAGTTTGCACTCATCCATGTAATTCAATTTTCGAAGAAGCTCTCAATAATTAACCTTGCAGATTCAGAGTCTATATTGTCTTTTTTGAGGTTTTTATAACCGCCTCTT
>JBMYWR010000079.1:0-14430 GCA_049607625.1 Colwellia sp. | reverse complement strand
CCTGTTCAAGAAAGAATTATTGCGTTACTAGAAGATAAAAAATCAACCCATTTTCTTCATGATAAATTAACGGGTGGTACCAAGCATTTTGCGATGCTAGGGGGTTAAAATGAATTCACTAAAGCATCAAATTGACTGTTTAGGTGTTGTTTTAGCTGGTGGTCTGTCTTCTAGAATGGGACAAAATAAAGCCATGTTGCGCCGCAATAGTACCAGTATGTTAAATTTTTCTAAAAATTTATTGCAGCAATGTGGCGTAGACAAGGTAGTCGTGAGTGGTGGACGCTCTCTCACACAAGAGAATAGCTTAGGTCTTAATGCTGAGATTATTCCTGACAAAATAGAACATGCTGGGCCTGTTGGTGGTATCTATAGCGTTATACAGCAATGTAACCCTAAGTCCCTACTGATATTGCCAGTCGATTTACCCTTAATGACAGCAGATTCACTTAATAAGTTAAAAACTACAGGTGAACTAAGTCAAAAAGCAAGCTACTTTGATGATCATCATATTCCGCTTTATTTACCTAACAATGCTTTTTTAGCTATGTTTTTAAACAATGCATTTACAGCACTCGCACAGAATATAGCTGACTCATCACAAAAAAATGCTCCGTCGATAAAACAAATGTTACTGCAAGTGCCACACTTATCGGTTAAAAGCCCGCAAGTGAAAACACTTTTCAACAGTAACACGCCAACACAATGGCAAGAAGCACAAAGAATACTTAACCTGAACTCAGCTTAAAATATAAAAAAGAAAAAAGGATAAAAATATGTCTATACATGGTGGTAAAACATTCACTCCCTTGAATATAGCCGTACTAACGGTTTCCGACACACGCACGTTAGAAAATGACACTTCAGGACAGGCATTAGTTGACCGACTTACCGAAGCTGGGCATCACTTAGCCGATAGAAATATCGTTATAGATGATGTTTACCAATTACGCGCTCAGGTTTCTCAATGGATTGCCAATAACGATATACATGTGGTTATCTCAACCGGTGGCACTGGCTTTACCCAAAGAGACAATACCCCTGAAGCATTGCAGGTTTTATTTGATAAAGATATAGAGGGCTTTGGTGAGGTTTTTCGTCATGTTTCATTAGGTGAGATTGGCACTTCTACTATTCAGTCAAGAGCTTTTGGTGGCATCGCCAATAAAACGGTTGTGCTATGTGTGCCTGGCTCTACTAATGCGTGTAAAACCGCTTGGGATAAAGTGATTAAAGAGCAGTTAGATGCCAGCCATAGACCTTGTAACTTTGTACCTCATTTAAATATTACTGCAAAGCAATGCGAGAGTAGAAGCTAATGAGCGATACATCTACGCAAGCAACAACAGCTAGTAAGCAAAACCTTGAATTAAGCCATTTGAATCAACAGGGCGAGGCCAACATGGTCGACGTTACTGAAAAAGCGATGACATCACGCACCGCAACAGCTCAAGGCTACATAAAAATGAACGCTGCGACATATGAATTAATTACAACGGGCAAACACAAAAAAGGTGATGTTTTTGCCGTCGCCCGAATTGCGGGTATTCAAGCAGCAAAGAAATGTAGTGACCTTATTCCACTTTGTCACCCTTTAATGCTGAGTAAAGTACAAGTTGATTTTACCTTAGACAATGATAATCAGCAGGTCATGGTCACCAGCTTATGTCGCTTAACAGGGCAAACTGGTGTAGAGATGGAAGCTTTAACGGCTGTTTCTGTAGCGTGTTTAACCCTTTTTGATATGTGTAAAGCGGCTGATCCTGCAATGGAGATTCATGGCATAAAAGTACTCACCAAAGAAGGTGGAAAATCAGGGCACTGGAACGCTTCATAAGCACGATTAACGAAGCTCGCCCGTAGGTGAGGCTTTAGTCTTACAAGCGAAGCGCAAGGAGGCTTTAGCCTTACAAGCGAAGCGCAAGGAGGCTTTAGCCTTATAAGCGAAGCGCAAGAAGCCCAGAGGCTTAAATTAATAATAAACCAATATTAAATAAGATAAAAACAAGAGAACTGTATGATTAAAATCGTTTTTTTTGCGGCATTGCGAGAGCAATTAAATTGTGAAGAACTCCAAGTAAGTAGTGAACTGGTCTCTACAGTAGGCGAGTTAAAGCAATTACTTGCTGATAAAGGCGATCACTGGAGTAAGGCTTTTAGCAATAGTGCTCTGTTATCTGCCGTTAATCACGATATGGTCAACCATGAACATCTTATAAAAGCAGGTGATGAAGTTGCCTTCTTTCCTCCTGTTACAGGTGGCTAAGGATATGAATACAGAAATATCGATACAAGTTGAAGATTTTAACCTAGGCGATGAGGTCGCTTTGTTAGAAGAAAACAATGCCACTGACGGCGCTGTCGTAACTTTCACAGGGCGAGTGCGCGACAATAACAACGGTATGGATGTTAACGGCCTTATTTTAGAGCACTACCCTGGGATGACAGAAAAGTCATTATCAAAAATAATCACCATCGCTAAAGAGCGCTGGCACATAGGTCGAGTCAAAGTTATTCACCGTGTTGGTTCGTTGGCTATTGGTGAGCAAATTGTTTTCGTTGGTGTTACGAGTAAACATAGAAAAGATGCCTTTGCCGCCAATGAGTTCATTATGGACTATTTAAAAGTAAAAGCTCCTTTTTGGAAAAAAGAAAGCACATCCGATGGTGAAAATTGGCTTGATGCAAAAGCAAGTGATAAAAATAAAGCAGCAACATGGTCTTAAATGAATTGGTTTAAACTAAGCAAGTATTCAAATCGCCCCATAAAAAAACTACAGCACCTTGTTGTATTGGTGATATTTTTTGCTACCTCTTTAAACATTAATTTCGCTAGTGCGCATGAAAAAAAACTTCTTCTACGGATTGCTGTCGCTTCTAATTTCACCCCTGTTTTAAAAGAATTGTTAGGGCAATTTGAAAGCGCTTCGAACATAAATACACAACTAATTACCGGTAGTACTGGTGCACTTTACCTTCAACTTAAACACGGCGCACCTTTTGATATATTTCTTGCTGGTGATGTAAACAGAGCGCAGCAACTTGAGCGAGATAACCTTATCGTTAAAGATTCAAGAGTAACCTATGCCACTGGTCAGCTAGCCCTGTTTTCAAAATCAGTAACATTAACAATCGATGATTTAAAAACCCCTTCAGGGCGCTTTGCCATTGCTAACCCAGATACAGCACCTTATGGCAAAGCTGCTCAACAAGCACTTATCCACCTTGGTGTTTGGCCTTTGTATAAAAATAATTTAGTGACGGGTATTAATGTTAATCAAACCTTTACACAATTACGCAGCCAAGCTGTAGAACGCGGTATTATTGCTTATAGCTTGTTGGTTTTTCATCAACTTGAAGGCACTCTAATTCCTGCGAATTACTATGAGCCTATTGAACAACAATTGGTTATCATGAAAAATAGCCAAAACATTGAAGCTGCACGAGAATTGTCAAAGTTCCTGTTGTCGAATGAAGTGCAAAAACATTTAAGTACAAAAGGCTACCTTAGCCAATCCTCCTTAAATCAATCAGGTTCAAGCAATCTAGGCTTAAGCAAAGTGAACAAGACTAAAAATAATAAAGAAGGTAACAATGGATAACCCTGATATCCTCGCCCTTATTACGACCTTTAAGCTTGCCGCCATAACCACGGTTATTTTACTGTTGCTTGGCACTCCCCTGGCTTGGTATTTGGCAAAAATGAAAAGCCGCTTTAAAGTGGTATTAGAAGCCATTGTAGCCCTACCCTTAGTGCTTCCGCCTACCGTGCTAGGCTTTTATTTACTTATTGCTTTTTCACCACAATACTTACCCGGACAAATTTGGCAAGCTGTCAGTGGACAACAACTTGCCTTTAGTTTTTCCGCAATTGTCATTGGCTCTGTACTTTACTCTTTACCCTTTGTTGTACAGCCTTTACAAAAATCTTTTGAACAACTTGGAGAGCCTTTACTTGAAGCCGCTGCCGTTTTAGGTGCTGGACCTATAGATCGCTTCTTCAGCATTGTACTGCCTTTAACGAAAGCCAGTTTTATTACTGCAGCAAGCTTAGGTTTTGCTCATACGGTTGGAGAATTTGGTGTTATTTTAATGATAGGGGGCAATATTCCAGGTGAAACAAGGGTTCTATCTATCGCCCTCTTCGACCATGTTGAAGCGTTTGATTATGCTAAAGCACATGTACTTGCGATAAGTTTACTTATCGGTTCGATGATTTTATTAGCGAGCATTTACTTACTGAACTTACCCAACAATATTAAGCCTAAAAAAAATTTAGTAAGAGAAGCACCTGCTAATAAGGCTAGGCAGTCTTGAACAATATAAAAAACATGAACAGCATAAAAACATTGCACCTCGATTTCTCCCTACATCGCCAGAATAATAATCACAATTTTAAATTGTTATTAAACAAGCACATTAAGTTGCAAGGTATTTTAGGGTTTTTTGGTCAATCAGGCTCAGGAAAATCGACCTTATTACGTTGCATTGCTGGCCTAGAAAAAGACCTTAGTGGGGAGATTACATTAGAAGAGACTTCAGCAGAGCAAGAAAAAAACAGCAAAATAACCTTGCTCGCTAGTGATACAAAAAAAATCAAAAGCCAAGCAAGAAGCGTCGGATTAGTTTTTCAAGATGCGCGTTTATTTCCGCATTTAACTGTAAAAGAGAATCTTGAGTATGCTGCCAAACGATGCCCTGACAGCCAATTAAACGTTAACGATATACTAGAATTAACTGACTTAACGCATTTAGCCCAAATGGATACCACGTTGTTATCTGGTGGGCAAAAGCAACGCGTTGCACTGGCAAGAGCTATTTTACATGAACCTGAACTTTTATTGCTTGATGAGCCTTTAAGCGCATTAGATTTTCAAGGTAAAAGTAAACTACTGAGCTTAATCGTTAAAATTAATCAACGGTTAAATTTACCTATTATTTATGTCAGTCATTCATTAGAAGAACTACAATCTTTATGTGATGATTTATTAGTTTTATCAAATGGTAAAGCGCTTGATTTCGGTGATATTCATAGTGTTATCCATCGCTTAAACAATATTGACGAACTGCAACAAAAAAATATTTATCAACCGCTCACTGCACAGCGAACGAGTTTATCATTACCGATAAAATCAATTGATAATGACCATGGTTTAATGGAACTTTCGCTTGGTTTAAAACAAACAATTTTACTGCCATCTCCACCGCAATTTTTATCAAACAAGCCAAACGCCACTGCAGCTGAAAAACCTGCAACTTTGCGTTGCTTTATTTTAGCTTCAGATATCGCTATTTCTTTGTCAGAGACTTTCGACAGCTCTGTGGTGAATTGTTTATCGGGCGAAATTACACACATTGAAGCTAAGGAGAACAGTGCGCTTATTCAAGTAAAATGCGAGCAACAATTATTTTTTGTCAGTATCAGTTCATACTCTTCACAACGACTCTCTCTGTCTGTATCACAAAGCGTTTACCTACAATTTAAGGCCGGAGCGGTTCGTACTTTTCTACTTTAAGGATATTTATAAACCATGTTAACAACACAAGAGCAATTAAAGTATTCTAGACAAATTATGGTCGATAAAATTGGTGAATCTGGTCAATTAGCTCTGCAAAATGCCAAAGTATTGGTGGTAGGTGTTGGTGGTTTAGGCAACCCAGTAAGCTTGTATTTAGCGGCCGCTGGAGTAGGCTCTTTATACATCGCTGATGGCGATGAAATAGAAGTGAGTAACCTGCCTCGTCAAATTTTATTTAGTAACAATGATATCGGGAATAACAAAGCAGATAGTGCTGCAGAAAAGTTACAAACGCAGTTCCCTGATTGTCAAATTGAAGCTGTCAATGAAATGCTTGATAAAGAGCAACTCGATTACTACTTATCTCAGGTTGATCTGGTTTTAGACTGCTCGGATAATATTCCAACACGTTATTTGATTAATCAAGCTTGCGTTGAACATAAACGTCCGCTTGTTATTGGTGCAGCTACAGGTTTTGATGGGCAGCAACTTGTTGTTGATAGTCGAGATGAGCAAAGTGCCTGTTATCAATGCTTATTTCCAGAAACAGAAAAAGCGCCAACCAATAATTGTAAAACGATAGGAATTATCGGCCCTGTTTTGGCTATCATTGCGGGTATGCAATCTTTGCAAGCAATTAAAGTTTTAACTAACAACAAAGCACAAATAAATCAATTAAACTTATTTGACGGTTTATCAAATAGCTGGCAACAATTTAATATTAAGAAACAAGCTAGCTGCCCTGCTTGTTCTGCTAGTTGATTTTAATGCGAAATAAAAAACCGTAACAGCCTTCGTTGTTACGGTTTTTATTTTGTGTTAGAGCAACTCTTTAGGAATTGCTTAACTTATACCAATACCATTTAATATGTGACTTACTTTATACGTAGAACACATATTTAATTCAATTGGTCTTAAATGGCTATTCTTGAGTAAAAGTATTGCTTGTTATTTCGCCATCAGACTCTGTTTCACGATCATCGTTTGAGTAATCAGATTGTTCAAGATACATTCTAACGTCGTAACTTGTCCCTGATACGCCTTTATCACCTGTGATCGTCACAACAGCACGGGTCTCTCTGAACCAGAATCCTTGGTCTAAAGAGCTATCAATTTCACTATCTGAATAAAGAACAATATAAGTACTATTGTCAACGGTTTCAATGTACCACTTAAAGTTAATATTAATAACTTCTCCGTCTTCATCAAAGCTAAATTGACCTGAACTTGGTGAAGCCATCGTCGCTTCTCCATCAGTTGAGTAGATTTCTTGTTCGCCATCATTATCAACCCATGTGTTACCTGCAATATCGGCTTTAGTGATAACACTGCTACCACCACATGAAGCAACAACCTCTTTAAAATCAGCAAAAGAATTAGGCGTTATAGGGCCGCCATTTCCACCATTAAGTTCGTCATTCCAACCAGATTCATAGCCACATGCTAGTGTTTCACCGCCACCACCTTCTGGAGGTTCAACACCGCCATTATCTTCTGCTGCTTCATCATGACTATAACTCACAGAAAATTCTTGTCCTGTAAGATTATCCATTGCATAAACAGTTAATATTAAGGTGTACCCCATAGATAAATCTGCTGAAGTGGCCATTTCCCATGACTCATCTAAGAAGCTATGAGGCACTGTATATTGGGTAACATTTGCTGCTAAGTCATCATCAATCTCATTAACAAAATCACCTGCTGAGTTATCCAGTTGCAATTTCACCGCAGCAATTTTTGTATTTTCAGCTAACTCCCAAGAAACGGATAAGTCTTCACCACTTACAAAATTTGCTAAATCATCAACAATACTAGTTTGCACTGAAGGGTATAATGGCGAAGTTATGGGAGCAAAGGCTAGCGTTGTCTCATAAGTAGTGACGGCTTCGCCTATAATCACCGGCATTGCATCATCGGTTAAGTCTAAGTTCTCTGTATAGAAAGAATATTCAACCACCCCTCCAGTTACAAAATTTGAAGCAGCTATTTGGCCAGCTCCTTCCCCAAACTCACGCCAATCACCATCATATTCTTTGTTAGTTTCATTATAAACAGCCATTTCCGATGCATTTTCTGGCGTACCTAAATAAAAGCTATCTTTAATAATACCTTTATCATCAAGAATAGTAATTTTGGCTGACATTAAAGGACCTGCATCATTATTATTTGAGCTATCTTCATCCACAGCTAAAATGTTAATACCGCAAGCACTACCTGTATCAGGATCAAGTGCGTCTATGTCAGAACAATGATAGCTTAGATGCTCTAAGTCAACGATATATTGATTACCGGTAAACTGCCAATTAGAATCACTATTCTTTTTCACATACCAGTGTTCAACTCGAGGATCTATGTAGTCATTCTGTTCGCCGATGAAAAACACTTTCGCAGTACCATTAGTGCTATCTAACTCCTCCACTGACAAGTTTATAAACCTAAAGCCTGCAATATCTTCATCTGTTGTTAAATCATCTAAAAATGTGGCTAAATCCTCATCATGCTCTAAGAAGTTTGATGCAAAGAAGTCTTCAATAGATGCTAAAGTAGGGGCTCCTTCAGCAAAAGCATCAGATAAACTGTCGAATAAAGCAACAATGTTTTGTGTGTCTGTACCTGCAGAAACAACATCTTCTGCAACAAATACTAACTCAGTCTCATTATCTTCAGTATCTGTCACATTATCTTCAATAGTACTACCATCTAGTAAATTAGTTATAGTGGCTACATTAGTTGCACTGTCAGTTTCAATATTAACTAAATCTAATGCAGCATCTAAACCAGAATGGTCCGCACTGAAACTATGACTCATTAAATCGATTGCAGCTTCTAAACCAAGTGCATCAAAAACACTTTGAAGTTTTTCTTGAAGCGCAGTTTCTTGTGCTGCAAGTTCATCTGCACCAAGTGTTGTCTCTGTTGAATCGAAGAAGTTACTTGCTAACTGCTGAGCAGCATTAGCTACGATAAGATCAGTAAATGGCGTAATATTAACCGTGTTATCTACTGACGCTTCATCAGCATAAGAATGCAATGTATAGTGCTTAGAGCCAACAGTACCTTCTGCTCTTAATCGGAATGGTGCCGTCATATCAGTCACATCGACTTCATAACTTCCGTCAGCCTCTATTGAAACAGTTTTTGTTGCACCTAACGAGTCTTTTACCGTAACGGTACCCACAATAGCGGCACCACCTGCTGCTGTTCCAGATAGTGATTGTTGAACAGCAACAACACTAACAGCTCTTGTTATTTCGCTTGCTTGGTTTCCTGCCGCATCGGTTGCATTATAAGTAATGGTATAAGTACCAACTGTGTTAGTATCAACGGTATCACCGCCTACAACGACTGTAACACTTTCATCTACATTGTCTGTAGCCGTGGCACCGGCATCGGTATATGTTAACCCTTGATCAATGGTTACACTCGCCTCACCAATCAAGGCGATAACAGGAGCTACTGTATCAGCCATTTCTGTTACAGTGATAACTCTTGTTACTTCAACCGCTTGGTTACCTGCAGCATCAGTTGCATTGTATGTAATCGTATAAGTACCAACTGTGTTCGTATCAACGGTATCACCGCCCACAACCGCTGTAACATTTTCATCTACGTTGTCGGTAACATTTGCACCAGCATCTTCGTAAGCGCTACCCTGCTCTAGACTAATAGCAGCTTCGCCTGTTAGTGTAATGACTGGTGCAACTATGTCATTTTCTTCAATAATCTCTATAATTTCTTCTTTAGCATCATCGCTATTACAAGCTGATAATGACGTAACTAGCGTTAGCATCACAGCTGTTGACAGCACCTTGCTTTTTAATATAAAACTACTCATAGTATTCCCTTGTTATTGATGTGGTAATAGTAAGCACCTGACTATATTTTGAATGAGCACAGAAACAGACGCTTGATAAACGAACAAAAGCCGCACGTTTTTTGTTCACACAAAAAGACTATGACATATCCATATCTTGAGTCAACCATCTTTTAATTTAGAAAACAGAAATAAAAATAAGAAAACACGAAAAATCATTGAATTAAATAAGTAAGCCAATGACAAGGTGAGTAAGTAAGGTTAAATGTTACAGAAAATTTACCAAATTTCTTCTTTATCAAGTGCTGCCACGCAAACAACTTTGCCAGCCATTTCTTCAATCGTTTTTTGGGTTAACGCTTGAGCAAGCCAACCTTCTCCCATTGATAGTTTATAGGGAGGAATAATCACTTGTGCATTTACGGGCTTAAAACCCACTTTCACATAGTAATAGGGGTCGCCATAGGTAACAAGTAGCTCCACTCCTTCATCTTTTAAATATTCAATACCAAAATCTATTAAACTTTGTCCTGTATGTTTTCCTTGGTATTCATTATCGACTGCAACCGGTGACAATATAAAAGCATTAGCACCACTTTCAAGTGTAATACGAGAAAAAATAACACTACCAACTACTGTTTCATTATCTAATGCTAAAAAACCATAAAAGTCGTTATCTGCTGTAGTTGTTAATAAGTCTGAGGCAAGCTTACTCGCTAATTCACCTTCCGATTGACTCTCTGAGGCCGTAAAAACCTCTTTATAAAGCCTAATGGAATCCTCTTTGTACTGGCTATCGTAACTGATTAATTTCATGAAATTACCTATTTAAATATTTTTAACAACCAAAACACTCTTATGAGCTTAGTTCAAATTTCAAGCTTTAAAGAAAAATATTAGACTTTATTTACTTCTTAGCAAAGGCTGTAACATTTCCTCTAAACCATTTAGTTTTACTTCATACATCAAAGCTAACTGTTCGCCTAATTTCCCTTCAGGAAACCCTTTGCCATGAAACCATACTAAGTAATGCTCTGGTAATTGAAGTAATTTACGGCCTGCATACTTACCAAACGGCATGGTTTGATTAATTGCCTCAATGAGGGCTTGTTGATTATTTAGCAATTTTTTCCTCTAGCTTTGTCGGGATGATATTGAACTACACTGCAAAGAAAGCACATTGTTCTGCTTTTCTTAAACCAAGCTTGGTGTAAACCAAAAAACACTATAATATATAAATATCATACAATTTTACTAAGCTAAATCATAAAATGTCATTAAATAAAGAAAACAGTGAAATAATTACCCTTGGCGGTGGCTGCTTTTGGTGTATAGAAGGCGCTTTTTCACAGGTAAAAGGGATTATTTCTGCCGTGTCAGGCTATATGGGCGGGCAAGATAGTGAACCGACTTATGAAAAAGTTTGTACCGGTAATACGGGCCATGCAGAGGTAGTACAATTAACCTTTGACCCAAGTATTATTTCTGATGAAGAAATTCTGCAGATCTTTTTTACTTTGCACGATCCAACACAACTGAACCGACAAGGTAATGATATTGGCACTCAGTATCGTTCGGAGGTTTTTACGCATAGTGAACGTCAACATAAAACAACTGAAGAGTTAATTGCACAGATGACCGCAGACGAAATGTTTGAACAAGCTATCGTTACTAAAGTGACACCCGCAGAGCATTTTTATGGTGGCGAGCAATACCACCAGAATTACTTTAAGAACAACCCTGAAAATCAATATTGTCAGGCGGTTGTTTCTCCTAAGCTTGCCAAATTTAGAAAGGTGTTTGTTGCGAAGTTAAAAACTTAAACACCAAGCTTAAATAGAAAGCTTAAATACAAATTATAAATACACAAAAGGCTCATAAGAGCCTTTTAAAATCCCACCATTTAGGGCTATTAACCTTTCATTAGATTATTTAATCCCGGGTTAGGTTTATTTAAAACGCATCGACAAATCAACCGCTTTAACATGTTTAGTTAAAGCCCCGCTTGAAATAAAGTCGACACCTGCTTTGGTGTATTCCTCTAATATTTCAATGGTCATATTACCCGAAACTTCCAATTTAGCTTTACCGCGGGTAGCGATTACCGCTTCTTCAATCATTGCAGGGGTAAAGTTATCAAGCATAATAATATCTGCTCCGGCATCAAGCCCTTGTAATAGCTCATCCATTGATTCCACTTCAACTTCAACCGTTTTGTCGCTATGGTTTTGCTTAGCTGTTGCTACTGCTTGCTGAATTCCACCACATGCCGCAATATGGTTTTCTTTAATTAAATAAGCATCAAACAAACCTATTCTGTGGTTAAAGCCACCGCCACATAATACCGCGTACTTTTGCGCACTTCTAAGCCCTGGCAATGTTTTACGTGTGTCAAGTAACTTAGTATTTGAGCCAGAAAGTACTTCTACATACTGATTGGTTAATGTTGCTGTTCCCGATAGGGTTTGTAAGAAGTTTAAGGCAACACGCTCTCCGGTTAATAAGGTTCTTGCGCTTCCCTCTAACTCAAATAAGGTTGTATTGGCTTTTACTGGTTCACCATCTTTTACAAACCAAGTTATTTTGGTTGGCGCGTAATCGCCTGTATTTTTCTTCGTTTGCTGTAAAGCATCTAATTGAGAGAACACTTCATTGACCCAGTCAACACCACAAATAACACAGTTTTCACGTGTAATAACGGTTGCCACAGCTTGCTCTTTTTCTGGAATAAGCATTGCGGTGATATCAAAATCAGCATTGGCATCTGACACATCTCCCGTAAGCCCTAAATCTTCCTTTAGCGCCCATGTTACTGTGTTTTGAATATCTTGTTTAATTTCATTACTTTTTTGTGTCAGCATTTACTTTGATTCTCTTAAAATAAGTTGTTTGCCTGTTTGGCTAAAGTCGACTCTTTTTAATGCACTCATGCCCAGTAATATTTCATTGCTGTTCATTGCTGGGTTTATGTTTGCTGCGACATTATATAGGAAAATATTACCAATGCTCAATTGTTCTAATACAGTACTGTACACCTTTACGCGACCATTGGCTGTTTGCACATAATAACTGCCGCTACTTTCTAGTTGTAACTTGTCTGCTATGTGCGCCGGAATCGATACTTGGGTAGCACCTGTATCCAGTAAAAACACAACCTGCTCTTCATTGATAGCACCGCGCACAACATAATGCCCTTGATTATTCTGCTTCAGAATAACTTCTGCTTGTCCTGCATCATTTAAGCTAACTTGTGGCTGATTATTCGGGTTATATTTACTGTCTAGCACATCATCAAATAAAAAAGTCAGCATTAAAATGCCAATAATCCAGGCCAGCCAAATAAAAGCTTTGCCTATTTTGTTTGTCGGGTTATCTTCTGTCATAGTAGACTCAGTATTTAGTTTTGAAGATTATACCAACATTGTATGTGCTTAGCATAAAAGTGAAAAGCGATAGTGTCATAAACTTTTATTTTCAAAATAAACAAATACCGCAATAAGCCAGAGGAATCGCATTGCCTGATCAAAAAGTTTTTTCAATTAACGATGGTTGGCTAACTGAAGTTACTCAGCACCCGTCGCCTTTTTTTACACCTCGGCTACCTACCGATAGCATCGAACTACTCGTTGTTCACAATATTTCCTTGCCTGCAGGGCAATTTAACACGCCTTATATTGACGATCTTTTTTTGGGAAATTTAGACTGTAACGCAGATAAAAGTTTTTGTGACTTAAAAGGCGTAGAGGTTTCAGCCCATTGCCTTATAAAACGAGATGGCACTATTACGCAATATGTATCGTTTAATGATAAAGCCTGGCATGCAGGTATTTCTACGTTTAAAGGTAAGGACAAATGTAATGACTTCTCTATTGGTATTGAGCTAGAAGGCTGTGACGACATTCATTATGAAGAAATACAATACCAGCAACTTGCTAAAATCGCAGCTACTATTCAATGCCACCACCCCCTAGTAATAGACAGCCACATAAAAGGACATTGTGATATTGCACCAGGACGAAAAACAGATCCCGGTGAAGCATTTGACTGGCAAAAATTTCATCAATACTTACTTGCTTATAAATAGTATGATGGGAATAAATCAGATAAACTAATACACAATTGGTATAGAGCGTATTGTGCTTTGTTGCTTTGTCGAGTTTAAGATTTACCCAATTTAAGATAAGAATAAAAAGGAAAACCCATGAGCTTAATTAGTTTATTAATTGCTTTATTTGCAGATAAGCATCTTGCTGGAAATGCATGGCAATTTGAAAGTTACTTTCAACGTTATATTGCTCTTTTTAAAAAGAATAAAACTCTAACGAGCTTTCATAAGAGTACGGCAACGTATGCTATTTTCTTACTACTTCCTCCTGTTGCACTATTTGCGTTATTAGCGTTTGTCGGAAATGGTGTTCTAAATCTTGCAATATCCACCCTAGTACTAATGGTGACCATAGGTTGTAAACCTACTCGAGATCGATATAGAGCTTATTTAGACTCTGCTTATAGAGGCGACACGACTACAAGTGAAATGAATCACTTACAGTTACTTGAAGATAAGAACTTACCGCCTCTAGGTTTTGGACAGGCGCTTGTTTGGTTGAATTACCGCTACTATATCGCCATTATGATTTTCTTCATTTTCTTCGGTGCCGCTGGAGCTCTATTTTATCGCTTATTAACATCGGTTACTGAATACAATGAAGACTGCTTAGTGGACACGAACTGCGATAAAGAAACAGTTGAACAAAGCCAGCAGACTTTCGATGAAAAACACAATGAAGCCTTTACGGCACCTAATGTTTCAACTGGCTGCACAAGCTTTCAAGATATTTTATTCTATGTAGATTGGTTACCTGTACGTATAAGTGCTTTAGGTTATATGTTTGTTGGTCACTTCTCTAGAGCGTTACCTACTTGGTTAGAAGCTGTTTTTAGCAACGATAAGCCTAATCATGAAGTTTTAATTGATGTCGCTCAACAATCTGAGGATATTACTGTTGATAATGAAGACTGCAGTGCAGAGCCTACTTTATTAGTACGTTTAGCGAAAAGAAATGTATTGCTGATACTTTCGGTACTATCTGTTTTAAT